>JBFYNB010000028.1:0-19368 GCA_041304605.1 Methanomassiliicoccales archaeon | reverse complement strand
ATGAAATCAGGCCCTCCGAGGTAATAGAAGTGCAGTATGTGGTCGTAGGAGATGTAGCCCATGTACTGCAGCTCGCGCAGCTTCTTGGCCGCGGACGGCGGATCGACATGGAACGCCATGTCCAACGCCTTAACGGAAGCGTAATGATGGGCCACCGGGCACACTCCGCATATGCGCGTCGTCAGCAAAGGCATGAGCTCCGCCGGGCGGCCGACGCAGAAGGACTCGAACCCTCTGAGCTCGGGTATCTTCAGGTAAGCGTTCTCCACCTCTCCCTTGTCGTCCAGGAATATGGAGATGTTTCCGTGTCCCTCCAGGCGGGTTATGGGATCGATGGTGATCTCCTTTCTCATTTCATCACCTTCCTTCTGAGTATGGACGCGGGCAAGCTGTACATATAGAATATCCCGGCCGGGTCCTTGATCTGCGATATAAGTTCCATCACTTCTTCCTCGGTGTACGTGCCAGGCTCCTTGTCCAGGTTGAGGATGGAGGCCAGGGCGGTCATCATTCCCGTGCCTATATCGGACTGGTTCGGCGTGGCCCCGCCGCAGCCGGTGCAGGGCATGTCGACCTTGAGGCATTGCGCGCCGCATCCGCCGCGGGTGGCCATCCCCATGCATATTATCCCCTGCTCCATTAGGCACCTGTCCGGATCGGGGATTATGTCGTAAACGCGGTGTATGGCGGTGATCTTCTTGTTCGTCCGCTTGCGCGGGCATTCCGCGCACACCGCCGGTAGCGGAGCGAGCACGGAACCCTTCGGGGGAAGGTCCCCGGACAAGATGGCGTCAAGAGCCTTGTTGATCAGGTCCACCGGCGGCGGGCACCCGGGCAGATAATAGTCAACGTCCACGGTCTGGTCCAGTGTTTTTACGGTGTCGTAGAACACCGGTATGTGGAGAGTGCCCTCCTTCACCTTGGATTCCGGTTTAGGGATGTGGGAGCCGTTGTTCCTGCCGTCGCCCAGCTCCATGTAGACGTGGTTCAGGATCTCCTTGGAATCGTGCAGGTTCGCCAGTCCGGGCACGGAGCCCTCGTAGGCGCATGCTCCGAACGCCACCAGCATCTTGCTCTTGGCCCGCAGAAGCTTGGCCATGTGCTCCTGCTCCGAGTTGCGCACGGACCCGTTGAAGAACGTCACGTCCATGTAACCGTCCGGGAACGCCTCGACGTCCTTGTACTTGATATCCATCGCAACAGGCCAGAACACGATGTCCACTTGCTCGACCAGTTCCAGTATCCGTTCGTTAATGTCCAGGACCGCGATCTCGCAGCCTCCGCAGCTGGCCGCCCAGTAGAACGCCACCTTCAGCTTGTTCATTCGCGGTCCCCCTTCTTACCGTTCATGAGGTATTCGTGCATTGCCCTAGCCGCCCGTTTTCCGGCGCCCATGGCGCTTATGACGGTCGCCGCGCCAGTGGCGACATCGCCGCCGGCGAACACCCCGTCCAGGTTCGTCCGTCCATCCTCGTCCACGATGATGGTGCCGTTGCGCGGGTTGGTCCTCAGACCATCCGTTGTGCGCTGAATGATCGGGTTGGGCGTCTGGCCAATTGCTACGATAACGGTGTCGGTCTCCACGTCAAAGTCCGAGCAGGCTATGGGCGTCACGCTGCACCGTCCCCTGTCGTCAGGATCGCCGAGCTCCATGCTCGTGCAGCGCATGGTCTTCACCCAACCTTTGTCGTCGCCGAAGAACTCCACCGGGGCGTTGAGGAAGTTGCACATCAGCCCCTCCTCCTCGGCGTTCTCTATCTCCTCGCGCCGAGCGGGCAATTCGTTACGGGAGCGGCGATAGTTCAGGCAGACCTTGGCCCCGAGCCTCATGGATATGCGGGCGCAGTCCATGGCCACGTTACCGCCTCCGATAACAACGACGTGCTTGCCAATGCGTATCGGAGTATCGGACTCAGGGAAGTTGTAGGCCTTCATAAGGTTGACCCGGATGAGGAACTCGTTCGCCGAATAGATCCCGCCCAGGTTCTCCCCGGGGCAGTTGGTCCACTGGGGAAGCCCGGCCCCGCTTCCGATGTAAACGGCGTCGTAACCCTGGGCCATCAGCTCAGGTATGGTGTGGATGCGTCCTATCAGGTTACCGAGGCGGAGCTCCACGCCCAGGCTCTGAACGTACTCCACCTCCTTCTGCACGATCTCCTTCGGCAGACGGAATTCCGGTATCCCGTACATCAGCACCCCGCCGGCCACGTGCAGCGCCTCGAAGAGGGTTACCGAATGTCCCAGCTTCGCCAGGTCGGAAGCCGCCGTCAGTCCGGACGGACCGGCGCCGACGATCGCCACCTTCTTTCCTGTTGGCGTAGGCCGCTCCGGCACCTTCATCCCGTGCTCCCTTTCCCAATCAGCAAGGAACCTCTCCAGGCGGCCGATGTTGACCGGATCGCCCTTCTTTCCGCGGATGCAGTTCTTCTGGCACTGCTGCTCCTGCGGGCACACCCGGCCGCAAACGGCCGGCAGCGCGTTCTTGGACTTGATGATCGCGATGCCCTCTGCGTACCTCCTCTGATTGATCATGTCGATGAACTGGGGTATCGGCACTTCCACTGGACAGCCCTTCTGGCACTGGGGGTTCTTGCATTTGAGGCAGCGGGCCGCTTCGGCCAAGGCCATCTCTTCCGTGTAGCCGAGAGCGACCTCCTCGAAGTTCTTGACGCGGTCCTCAGGCTCCTGGCGTGGCATGGGGACGTCCTCGTCCAAAGCCTTGTCGTTGCGCCTGCGCCGGGGCTCATTTCCTTCCACAGCGGCACCTCCCTTCATGCTCGTGCTCCCAGAGCAGCGAGCTTAATCTTTCCTCGGGCAGCATGCTGCGCTGCCTCTGTATCAGCTCGTCGAAGTTGGTCCTGTGCCCGTCGAACTCCGGGCCGTCCACGCAGCCAAAGAGCATCTTGTCTCCGACCGTAACGCGGCACACCCCGCACATTCCCATGCCGTCTATCATGATCGGGGTCAGGGAGACGATGGTCGGTATCCCGAACGGCTTGGTGATCTCGCTTACCTTCTTCATCATGACCACCGGGCCGATGACCGTGCAGCGGTCGAACTTCTCCTTGGCCAGAACGTCCTTCAGGAAGTCCAGTCCCTTTTCTCCGACCGTCCCGTCATCCGAGGCTATGTAGACGCGGTCACTGCAGTTCTCCGCCTCCGCCCTCTTGAACAGGAACTCCTGGCTGCGGCAGGCGAGAACGGTGACGACCTCGTTGCCAGCCTCCTTCAGCGCCTTGGCCTGAAGCAGGGCCGGGGCGATCAAGATGCTTCCGCCGACGCACAGCACCTTTCCGAAATTCTTCATCTCCGACGGATTTCCCAGCGGTCCGGTGACGTTGAACACATCGTCACCTTCGTTGAACGCGCCTAGTTCCTTGGTGCTCTTGCCGACCTCGTGGAAGGCGAAGGAGACGGTCCCCTTCTGGCGATCGAAGGCGCAGATGCTGAGCGGAACCCTCTCCCCTCCTTCCCTGGGGATGACGATCAGGAACTGCCCGGCCTGGGCCTTCGCCGCGATCTCAGGAGCATCCACAGTGAACAGGGTGTGCTTGTGCGCCAACTTCTCCTTGGAGACTATCCGATACATTCAGTCCACGCTCCTCTGGTGTTCAGTGGAAGGCATGTTCGATATCCTTTCGCAGAACGTCTCGAATATCCCGTTGAAATCTCCCGCGCACCTCGGCGACATCTCGTGCATCTCGAAACGTTCCGAAAGGCCCAGTTTCTTTAGCGCGCCATACAGGACCTCCAACTGCCGCTCGGCGTTGTCCCGGCCGTTCTTCAGCTTGCAGTCATCTGCCGCGCAGACCACGGCCATAACGCCGTCGAAGCCCTTCTGCAGGGCGTTGATCACATGCACCGGGTCCAATCCCTTGAAGCAGGGGACCTCCAGCAGCATGGCGTTCCTTCCACGCAGCATCTTCTCCGGGTCGTCCAACGCCGAAAACTCGGACCACTGGCAGCTGAACACCAGTATCGACGGCCGCTTGTCCCTCTGGCGCATTCTTGCCGCCGCTTCCTCGTAGGAGCGCAGCACGGAGTAGAACTCGTAGCCTTTTACCTGGATAGCATTGTGCGGGCAGACCAATTGGCAGGCGCCACAACCAACGCACTTGTCCTGGTCCACCCGGGGCGAGGATATCGAGTCGGCGCTTATCGCCCCGTACGGGCAGACGAAAACGCACTTGTCGCATCCCACGCAGTCGTGGTTGATCCAGACGGCCTTTCTGGAATACTTCACAACACGCAGGGAATCCTCGGGATAGCCGAACTGCTTGATGACCGCCTGACCCAGAATGAGCCGCCTGGTCTCTATGCGGGTGCCTTCCTTCATCCGGCAGAAGCCGTCCTGGCACTGTATGGAGACGATGTTCCTGATCCCGGACGAGAGCGCCCTGAAGATGAAGTCCGTCGGAACGCGTCCGGCGCAGGGTATGCGCAGGGGAATGTAATCCTTGGTGTCCAATCCGTGATCGGCCAGTATGTCCTGCACCTCGCCGTTGCTCGGTGAGTTGCCGCGGCACATCATCACCAATGTTTTTGCAGAAGGGCTGGCCGTGCGCACGTACTCCAGAAGCCCTTCGTAATCGTAGTACGCCATCTCGATGGCCGAGGCCGGGCAGGCGCTGTAGCATATGCCGCAGACCTGGCACTTCTGGATGTCGATCTCGATGCGCCCGTCCTCCTTCTCACTTATGGAATCGAACGGACAGAGGGAGTAGCACACCTTGCAACGGCTGCACAGGTCCTGGTTTATCTTAACGGCGGCGAGGCAATTATCATTCATCAATCATCACCCGGCGGTCCCTCGTTCAGATCGCTACGCTCGCACCGTCCCGCCAATATCAACCGCGGGCATCGAACGGCCGTCATCCAGGGACCTTGATTGTTCACGTCCACGACGTCTCTGATTGGATTATGGCCATATTATTTAATCCATATGCTCGATGGTTCGTAAGCTGACCTTTCCAGAGGACCGAACAACGGTTCCCTCAGAATAATCCAGCAAACGTACAATTTTTATCATAAAATTAGACGAACATCGCAGAATCAATTCCCATTCACGGGAGATCCGGACACAGATTAAATAACACGACATCTTTTGAAGGCACACGTTAGATTTACCATGTTGCATGGAAGTGCCAATATCATGCTGACCAACGATCTGATGGAAAAAATTGTAGCGAAGAACCCTGGTGAGAAGGAGTTCCACCAGGCCGTGAACGAGGTCTTCGAATCGCTGGAACCGGTGCTCAAGCAGCATCCTGAATATCTCAAGGCCAAGATACTGGAAAGGATGGTCGAGCCTGACCGTCAGATAATCTTCCGGGTCACCTGGATGGACGATAAGGGCGAAGTTCAGGTGAATCGCGGCTACCGCGTGCAGTTCAACAGCGCCATCGGTCCCTACAAGGGCGGGATACGCTTCCACCCGTCCGTCAATCTGGGCATACTGAAGTTCCTGGGCTTTGAGCAGGTCTTCAAGAACGCTTTGACCGGGCTGCCGATGGGCGGTGCCAAGGGCGGAGCGGACTTCGATCCCAAGGGCAAGAGCGAGGCGGAGATGATGCGCTTCTGCCAGGCCTTCATGAACGAACTGTACCGGCATATCGGACCGAACACCGACGTCCCGGCGGGGGACATCGGCGTCGGCGGGCGCGAGATCGGCTACTTGTTCGGCCAGTACAAGAAGATCGTGAACCGTTTCGAATCGGTCCTCACCGGGAAAGGGATCAACTGGGGAGGGTCGCTGGTCCGGCCGGAAGCAACAGGCTACGGCTGCACTTACTTCTGCGAGGAGATGCTGAAGACCAGGAGAACGGACCTCAACGGAAAGACGGTCGCAATTTCCGGTTCCGGCAACGTCGCTCAGTACGCCGTACAGAAGGTCACCCAGCTCGGAGGTAAGGTCGTCACGCTCTCCGACTCGGACGGTTCCATCCACGACCCCGCCGGAATAGATGTCGAGAAATGGAAGTACATCATGGAGCTGAAGAACGTCAAGCGCGGGCGTATAAGCGAATATGCCACCAAGTACGGGTGCGAGTACTGGCCTAACGAAAGGCCGTGGAAGGCCAAGTGCGATATCGCGATGCCCTGCGCAACCCAGAACGAACTGGACAAGAACGACGCCAAGATGCTGCTCGATAACGGCGTCATGGCCGTTTGCGAAGGCGCCAACATGCCCTCCACGCCTGATGCGGTCGAACTGTTGATCGCCAACGGAGTGCTCTTCGCACCGGGCAAGGCCGCCAACGCCGGCGGCGTGGCCACGTCCGGACTGGAGATGTGCCAGAACCACATCGGCATATCCTGGTCCGCGGAGGAGGTCGACCGGCAACTGCACCAGATCATGGTCAACATCCACAAGAACGCGGCCGATTCCGCGCGCAAGTACGGAAGCCCCGGCAACTACGTCGTCGGCGCCAACATCACCGGATTCGTCAAGGTCGCCAGCTCCATGATGGACCAGGGCCTGATCTGAACTTCAGCAAGCAACAAGCGCCCCGGCCAAGCCGGGCGCACCTTTCCATGTTCTTCAATTTTCACGGTAAATAGCAGGTCGACCCGTCAATCCTTTATCCCATGTCGTCCCTCTAAGTATCATTCAGTGAGTACCATGAGGATACTAGCTATCAATGGAAGCCCTCGGAAGGACGGCAACACCGCCAGGCTGCTGAAGGAGATGACCAAGGACCATGTGGACGTGGATCTGGACCACTTCGACCTGAACGATCTTAAGATCAAGGACTGCCAGGCCTGCTTCTTCTGCAAGAAGAACGACGCCTGCGCCATCAAGGACGACATGCAGCTCCTTTACAAGAAGATCAGGGAGGCCGACGCGTTGGTGCTAGGCGCTCCGGTGTACTTTGGTGTCGAGTCGGCCAACACCAGGGCGTTCATTGACCGTCTGTACGCGCTCTTGGCCTTCGGCGATGGCCCCGGCAAGTACGTTCCTAGGCTGAAGGGAGACAAGCTGGTCATATCTTTCGTCAGCTGCGGGAACGGCAAGGGCAAGGAGATCTACGCCAACATCAAGGACCGCCAGTTCGCCATGTGGTCCAATCTGGGCTTCAAGAACGTTCATACCTTCGTTATCGCTGGCGCGGCTCCGCAAGGGAACGTCCTAGAGCTGGTGGACGCCCAGGACATGGTCAACCAATGCCAGAAGCTCTTGGAGGGCTGATGAGCTTCAGATCGTTCATAGCGGTCGATGTGGAAGCCGGTGATGTGCTGAGGGAAGCCATCATCGATCTGGATCATTTCGGGCGTACGCTGAAACCGGTGTCCCCGGAGAACATGCACGTCACCCTCAAGTTCCTGGGAGACACTGACGAGCGTTGCATACCGCAGCTGACCAAGGTCATGCAGGACGCCGTGGAAGGCGTGGCCCCGTTCACGGTACGCCTGGTGGGCACCGGCGCTTTCCCGAACGCACGTACCGCGAGGGTGCTGTGGGTCGGCATGGAGGGCGCCGAGCCGCTCAAGGACATCGTGAAAAAACTGGAGGACGGGTGCGACCTGATAGGCTACGGCCGGGACAAGCAGGCCTTCTCGCCCCATCTCACGCTGGCCAGGGTCAGGGAGGGTTTCAACGCCGATCTGGCCGATTTCATCAAGTACGGTCATGGGAAGGACTTCGGCTCCTTCACCGTGAACGCCCTGAAGCTGAAGAAGAGCGTGCTGACGCCTGCCGGCCCGATATACTCGGACGTGGCCGAGGTTCGCTTCTAACGGCCCACGCCCTCGAACAACGAGAACTCGGTCGTCTTCAGCAGGTCCTGCGGCAAATGGTCCTTGACGTAATCGATGCTGTAGTTGCCGGCCCGGAAGTCCGGATTTCGTACCACCAGGCGGTGGTACGGTATCGTGGTCTTTATGCCGGTGACCGTGTAGCGGTCCAGGGCGTCCTGGGCCCGGTTCAGCACCTCGTTCCTGGACCCGCCGGAGATGATCAGCTTGGCCAGCAGGTTGTCGAACTCCGTGGGAACGACGTACCCTTCGTAAGCGTGAGAATCGACGCGGACGTGGTCGCCCGCCGGCTCCATGTACTTCTCTATACGTCCCGGAGCAGGGAAGAAGTTGTTGAACGGGTTCTCCGCGTTAATGCGGAACTCCATGGCATGTCCCTTCGGCTCCACTTCCGAAAGAACGTCCTCCACCGGCACGTCGGAGCCGATCTTCAGCTGCATCTCCACCAGGTCGAGGCCGGTGACCAGCTCGGTGATCGGATGCTCCACCTGGATCCTGGTGTTCGCCTCCAGGAAGAACAGGTCTCCCTCGGCGGACATGAGGAACTCGAACGTTCCGAGCGACGTGTATCCGGCCCGCTTCACAGCGGCTATGCACAGCTCGGACATCTTAGCGCGAAGTTCCGGGCCGACCGCGCAGGACGGCGTCTCCTCGATGATCTTCTGGTGCCTCCGCTGAACGGAGCATTCCCTCTCGCCCAGGCAGTAAGCGTTGCCGCGGGAATCCCCGACCACCTGGAACTCTATGTGCCTCGCCTTGAGCAAAGCCCTTTCCAAGTATATCGTCGGGTTCTTGAACGCCTTGTCCGCCTCGTTCTTTGCCGAAGTCAAAGCGTTCTCCATCTCTGAATCGTTATGCACCAGGCGCATTCCGCGCCCGCCGCCTCCGCCAGACGCCTTGAGCAGGACCGGGTAACCGATCTTGTTAGCCTGCTTTATCGCCTCCTCCGGCGTCTCCAGGGGGTTCAGGGTCCCGGGCATGATCGGTACGCCGACCTTGGACATGAACTCCCTCGCGGATAATTTAGAACCGAGGAGCTTCATTGCCCTGGGGGAAGGACCTAGGTACGCTATCCCCTCCTCCTCGCAGCGCTCGGAGAACTCCGGCTTCTCGGAGAGGAACCCGTAGCCAGGGTGGATCGCATCGACCTTCATGCGGTTGGCCACGTCTATGATGGCGTCAATGTCAAGATATCCAATACTGTTCTCGTCGGTGTGCAGCTCGACGCTCTTATCTGCCAGCGATACGTGCTTGCAGTGCTTGTCCGAGGGGGTGTATATGCCTATGGTCGGCACTCCCATCTTCTTGCAGGTGTTGATCACCCGTATGGCGATCTCTCCTCTGTTCGCTATCAGCACCTTCTTGAACATCTTGAGACCTCAGGCGCAATGGCACCGCATGCGACTGCGTGGCAGGGAATGTAACTTGTTTTTATAATAATTTCGATTAGCATTGCTAAGAATTTCTTTAGATTTCGGACGGAATATTCGTTTTCCGATAAGAATCAAGATAATTATTAGTAAAAATCGTTTTTCATTTGACGAATGCGGTCCGCTAGTTAGTCTCACTGTAAGCGAGGGGGTCTAGACGTCCTTAGGCTTTCCCTATTTCGGAGATACAATGAGGTTCTCAAGGAAACGAATGAGCGGGGACAGGGACGGCGGCATCGAGGGATTGCCGCTGCAGCTGATGATAATGGTGATAGTGGCCGGGCTCGGAACGGCCATCCTGGTGGGATGGATGGGCGGTCTCTCGGCTCCAGAGGCCATAGCGTCCGTGAACGGCAACCCGACCGAGATACTTCTGACGGACGGGGATGGCGACGGGACCTTTGATAATGACGACGCGACGATCACGATAATCGTACGCGATCAGAACGGGGACGCAGTGGAAGGCGCTTCGGTCGTCTTGGACGGATGCGAAGTTCGCAATTCCGACGGTTCCCTGGTGTACGGAACAACGGGTGCGGACGGCAAGGTGACGTTCGACGGACTTAGCGTCTCGCACTACGGTGATGGGATCGGCTTCATAACCGTCACCGTGGCCAAGGGCGGTATGGGAACGGACGCCTCGCTGCAGGTGCCAGTGATCTGCAGGTGAGACCTTGCGAAACGACAAAAGGGGGATCGAGGGGCTTCCTCTCCGGCTGATGCTGGTGGCCATTCTGATCTCTCTCACCCTTCCAACCATGCTCTCCTTCATGCACCAGACGACGTCCAGCATCGCCGAGCATAAGGCGGCCGGGATCGCGGAGCAGATCGCCGCGACCGTGGAGGAGATGTCCGCGGGCGGCCCCGGCAACGTGCGGACCGTAGTGGTTCCCGTCGATCTTCTTGCCAGTATCAAGATCACTATAGGTGGCCAGAACGGGACCGTCGATTGTACCCGGATAGGCTGGAAAACGGACGGACACGAAGGGGCTAGGTATATTGACGGCGCGATCGTCATTTCCGACAACGGGAACCCCCTGGTGATCTCGGCGGGCGATTCCATCCGTCTGGAGTGCCCTCCCGGAACCTGGGGAACGGTAAAGGCGGTCAAAGCATGATGGAGTTCTTCGTCTCCAAGTTCTGGGCGTTCCTGGTGTCCATGGTCATAATTGGCGTGCTGGTCCAGGGGATACAGATCGATTCCCGGTCCGACCAGGACGTGGCCTTGAGCGACTTGGCCGAAGATCTGCAAACGTTGTTCGAAGAGTTCTCGGCGGCCGGCGTGGGATTGGAAACGACGGTACGTTTCGATGGCATGCTGCCACCGACGGCAACCCTGACCTTGTTCAATGGGTACGGGGTATTGGAGGATGGCGGGCGAGAGGTCCGCTTCACCGTTCCCGCTTCCGTCATGCGCATACGGACCGAGCAGGGTGAGATGACAGAGGTGGACAGACTGGTGCTTGGTCCGACCAATTCGCTTCTGTTGGTAAATCAGACCGAAGGACCGATGATGACCGCGCTCAGTCCGTGAACTTGTCGGCCATGTACTTCACGGCGTCAATGAACTTGCGCAACTCCTCGTCGGTGTTGTAAAAGTAGAACGACGCCCTGGCGCATCCATCCAGCCCGTGTGATTTGAAGTAGGGGTGCACGCAGTGCATTCCCGAGCGTATGAGCACGGAGGCCATCTCGTCCAGTATCATCGCCACATCGTGTGGAAGCATTCCTTTGAGATTGAAGGAGAATATGCCGCCCTTCCGTCGCGGGTCTGCCGGACCGAGCATCGAAAGGTTCCGGACGTCCTTGAGCCCCTCGCTCGCGATGGTGTTCAGGTGGTGCTCGTGTTCGGATATCTCCTCCATTCCAACGTCCTGGAGGTATCGGACCGCCGCTCCGCTGCCGATTATCCCGGCGTAGTTCTGAAGACCGGCCTCGAACCTCTCCGGTATCGGCAGTAGCTCCGCCGCATCGTAGGATGTGATGGAAACGCCGCCGCCGCCCGTGACCAGGGGTTCCACCTTCTCCAGGACCTCTCTCTTTCCATAGAGGATGCCGGTGCCGGAGGGGCCGAGCATCTTGTGCATGGACCAGGCGTAAAGGTCAACGTCCGTGTCGGTCAGGTTCAAAAGGTTGTGCGGGGCGTACTGGCATCCGTCGGCCATGACCAGGGCGCCGTGGTCGTGCGCCAGCTCGACCATCTCCTTCAGGGGTATCGAGCTCCCGTCCACGTTGTTGGTGTGCACCACGCTGAGCAGTTTCACGCCCTTCTCCAGCTCCTCCTTCAGGGGCTCCAGGTTGCCCTGCTCAAGCTCCTGGAATGATAGGTATCCCCGGCGGATCCCCTTTTCCTTGGCCAATAGCACCCACGGAACGTGATTGCTATTGTGCTCCATGTCCGTAGTAACGACCAGGTCGCCTTTCTTAAGATGAAGCCCCTTGGCCACCGTGTTCATGGACTCCGTGGCGCTCTTGGTGAATATGATGCACTCAGCGTCCTTGACACCAAAGAAGGAGGCGATGTCCTCCCGGGCCTTGTCCAAACGTATCGACACCTCAGTGGCCAGACGGTGCACGGACCGTCCGCCGCAGGCCGGGAAATCGTAATAGTACTCGTTCATGGCCTCGATCACCTGGCGGGGGCGCAGGCTCTGGCATGCGCTGTCCAGGTAGATCGGCGGCTTCTCCTGCTGAAAAATCGGGAAATCCTTTCGGATACGTTCGAGGTCCATTCCAGTCGGGCCGGGAACGGCGTAGAGCCTATTAACGCCTTTTGTATGAAAAAAATTGGGAGAGGTCAGGCCGACATGACGCGGTCGACGTACCTCTCCACCTCGGAAATTAGATCTTTGGAAACCTTTCCGCCGCCGAAGGCCATCCGGTAGTCCAGGAAGTGCGTCACCGCTCTCTTCTTGGCGTCCGCTTTCTTTCCAGGGTACGCCCTCAGGTATTCCCGGACAGACCTCGCTAGCATCGCCTTTCCGTCCTCGGTTAACACGTTTTGAACCCCCAGTTAGTTACTATTGTCACGGTACCTATTAAGGGTTGTCAGTACTTATACGGAAGAAGGTCCGGGAAAGATCCATGAACTTCCATTCCCAAGTGCGAAAACCGACCGGGGTGCAGGGCATGATCATGGCCCGCCGCATGAACCGCAATCATCACGGGATGATGGAGTGGGCCCTAGGCCAAATCGACCTCTCGATGATCACCAACCTCCTGGACGTGGGCTGCGGCGGCGGAGGGCCGATGTCCCAGCTGTCCGGCAAAGTCAGGAGCGCAAAGTTCACCGGGGTTGACCTTTCCAAGGACATGCTACGCATGACCTGCAAGGTCAACTCATCCCGGTTCAAGGAGGGAAGGCTGCGCACGGTACGCGGCTCCGTTTCGTCATTGCCTTTCCACGACGGCTCTTTCGATACTGTCTTCGCCTGCGAGACCACTTACTTCTGGCCCGATCTGCAAGAGAACTTCAGGGAGTGCCGCCGGGTGCTGGCCAAGGGAGGACGAATGATTCTGGTCCAGGAGGCCTGGGATTCCCCGAAATGGAGGGAAAGGAACGAATCCTGGCAGAAGGGCTTCAAGATGAGGTTCTGCAGCCTGGAAGAGTACGCTTCCCTTCTGAAAGAGGCCGGCTTCGCCAAGGTCAACATCACCACCGAGGAGGAACAGGGCTGGTTCGTCATGGTGGCCGAGACAGAGGGAAATTAATATCTCCGTACGGCATGCGCTGAGCGATGACATCTCTGAAGGTGGTCCTGGCCGGGGTGGAGATGGAGAACCCCACCATGCTGGCCTCGGGCATCATGGGCGAGACGGGAGGTTCGCTCCTGGCCATGGCCAAGGGCGGCGCCGGGGCCCTGGTCACCAAGTCCATAGGCAGCGTTCCGCGCCAGGGGCACAAGAACCCCACGCTCGTTGAGCTCGAGTACGGATACATGAACGCCATGGGGCTGCCGAACCCGGGCATCGAGGCGTTCGGCGATGAGATGTACGAGGCCTCCAAGGCCGGAATACCGATCGTGGGAAGCGTTTTCGGTTCCTCCGCGGAAGAGTTCGCCTCCCTGGCGAGAAGGATGCAGGAGTACGGCGCAGAAGCGGTGGAGCTCAATCTCAGCTGCCCGCACGCTAAAGGTTACGGCATGGAGATGGGCGTGGACCCGGACGTGGTCGCCAACATCATCAAAGAGGTCAAGCAGGCCGTTGTCGTTCCGGTTTTCGCCAAGCTGACGCCGAACACTCACAAGCTGATCGACGTGGCCAAAGCGGCCGAGGAAGCCGGCGTGGACGCCATCGTGGCCATCAACACGCTCAAGGCCATGAAGATAGACGTGGACGCCAGGCAGCCGGTGCTCTCCAACCGTTATGGCGGTCTCTCCGGCCCGGCGGTCCGGGGGGTGGGCGTTCGATGCGTTTACGAGCTGTACGAGGAGCTCAAGATCCCGGTGATCGGCGTCGGAGGCATAGAGGACTGGCGCTCCGCCCTGGAATACATGATGGCCGGTGCGGTAGCGGTGCAGATAGGCAGCGGTGTCGGCCGCAACGGGGCGCAGGTGTTCGGTGACATATGCGCAGGGATATCCGACTACATGGAACAGAACAAGATCCGCGACATCACGCAACTGGTGGGGGTGGCTCATGACTGAGAGGTTCATGGTGACCCAGACATCGGTCACCATAGTGTCACGCACGGAGGAGGCTGACGGTGTCGTCACCCTGCGCTTCGATTGGGGCGTACCTGCGTCCCCGGGACAGTTCATAATGGTCTGGATCCCGGGCGTTGACGAGATACCCATGTCCCTGTCCTACCTGGGCGATCGGAAGGGAATTACGGTCAAGAACATCGGCGAGGCTACGAAAGCGTTGACGTCGATGCAGGCCGGGGACAGGATCATAGTCCGCGGTCCCTACGGGCGCGGTTATCATGTCCCGCAGGGAAAGATACTGGTGGTCGGTGGGGGAACCGGAATGGCCTCGTTGCTCCCGGCCATGGAGCGCATTTCCGCCGCGGAAGTGCACACGGCCATAGGCGCCCGCAACGAGAAGGAGCTGCTCTTCGAGGAACGCTCCAAGAAGACCTCTTCCTACGTCCGGGTGGCGACCGACGACGGCAGCAAGGGCTTCCACGGGAACGCGGTGCAGCTGGCGAAGGAGATGATGTCCCAGACGAATTACGACCTGGTGCTCGGCTGCGGCCCGGAGAAGATGCTGTTCTTCCTGCACAAGCTGTGCCTCGAGAACGGGATCCCTAGCCAAATGTCCCTGGAGCGCTACATGAAGTGCGGCGGCGGGCTGTGCGGTTCTTGCGCCATCGACGGGAAGCGCGTCTGCCGCGAGGGACCGGTGTTCTCCGGGGAAGAACTGAAGGAGATGAAGGAGTTCGGGAAACAACGCAGGGACGAGTGCGGCGGCCGGCTCAAGTTGTGAGCACCGGTCGTATGATGGAGGCCACGATCTCGCGGAACTCGAGGTCGTTCACCCTCCCCTTCTTCTCCCCTATTATCTTCACCCGGTCCAGTATCTCCGAGAGCTGCTCGTCCGTGGCGATAAGCCCTATGTCGTCCACCCGCTTACGGATGTAGTTCAGCCCGCTGTGCTTTCCCATCAGGATATGACGCTCGTTCCCGACCAGGCGGGGATCGATGCTCTCGTACGTCAGCGGGCAAGCGAGGACGGCGGCCACGTGAATTCCCGACTCGTGCGAGAAGGCGTGCTTCCCGACCAGTGGCTGGTTCAAAGGCTTGCGCAGGCCGGAGAAAGATTCGACCATCTCCGAGATCTCCATGAGCTTGGTGGTGTCGATCCCGAGATCTTTCCCGTACATGAACTTCATGACCGCCACGAACTGCTCCAACGGGACGTTCCCGCAGCGCTCTCCGATACCGTTCACGGTAGTCGTGACAGCGTCCGCCCCGACCTTCACGCCGGCGATGGCGTTGGCGAGGGCGAGGCCGTAATCGTTGTGCAGATGCAGCGAAACAGGAACGCGCACCGCCTCCTTGGCCTGGGCCACCAGGAACGAGATGGCCTCGGGGGAGGCGCAGCCTAACGTATCGGTAACTCCGATGCGGTCCGCTCCGGCCGCCTCGGCCACCATGTAAACGCTCATTAAGAAATCCAGATCCGTCCGTGTCGTGTCCTCGGCGCTCATGCTCACCTGAACGCCGCGGGACTTGGCGTATTCGATCCCGTTGATGATCTTGTCCAAAACGAACTTGCGGTCCTTCCTGAACTTGTGCTTGATGTGCAGGTCGGACGTTCCTATGAACAGGAGCACCATGTCCACCCCGGCGTCCACCGAGGCGTCGATGTCTTCCTTGGTTATCCTGGAAAGAACTAGGATGTCCGCGTCCAGGTTCTCGTCGCATATCGCCTTGACGGACGCCTTCTCCCGCTCCGAGACGGCCGGGAACCCGGCCTCGATCTGTGGCACGTGCATCTCGTCCAGCTTGCGGGCGATGGCCACCTTCTGATCCAAACTAAAAGTAACGCCTGGGGTCTGCTCCCCATCACGCAGGGTGGAATCGTAAACTATGACGTCCCCTATGTCCAGCTTGGGATTGAAGGGGCTGAGGGCCAACTCGTCCATATGTGTTACAATTGACCTGGAGTAAAAAATGGTTTCTATGCTCGCCGTTCGTTACCCGGAATTTCAATAATCGTCATCTTTTTTAAGGGGATGATGGTTGCGAGCGGCATGGCGGAGGAGCCCAAGCGGAACCCCAACTTCATCGAGGTCAGCCACGGGCATCTCCTGGTGAACGTTCCTCTTACGGCGTACGAGGGGACGACCTATCACATCAAGCCCGAGGAGGCCGAGAAGCTCAAGAAGATGCTTGCCTCGCGATATCCGTGGCTCACGCAGAACGCCCTCAAGGTGTTCATCGAGGAAGCGGAGCAGGCCATGCACGACCGCATCCAGTCTCAGCTCGGCTACATGGAAAAGGCAAGGCACGCTCTGCATTCTGGTAACTATCAGAGGGCGAAGCGCATGGCCGAGCGGCACATCGAGGAGCTTCCGGACGACGCCGACGCTTGGTACGTCCTCGGCGAATCACTGTGCAAGCTCGGAGAGACGGAAGAGGGTTTTGTCGCCTTATCGAAAGCGCGCAGCCTGACCAAGAAGTAGGTCAGGGGAAGAGCGCCTGCAGGGCTTTCACGACATCCATCATCGTGGCTCCCCATGGTACGGATGCGACGTTCCCTTCAATGGTGCACCCTTCCTTCACCTTGCAGCACTTTACGATGGTCGGCATGCCGTCCTTTGGCGCCAAATTCTGAGGGCAGATGTCCAAGCTTTCCACAGGACGGCGGTATATGTGCTGGAATATGCGGCGGGATAGGTCGCAGCCGATGAGCGTTGATTCCACATCGATCTCCGGGGTCTCGTCCAGATAGAATATCTTTTTCTCGGAACCAAGACCGGAAGCGCGGCAAGGGAATATGACCCCCGGGGTCTTGACCAGACGTTCCTGCTCCATGATGTCGATGTCCACGTAATGCGGTATGATCGGTCTCTCGATGAGCCCGGAAGATAGGGCCCGTTCGACCAGCACGGTCAGCTTGGACGGTGACGGCGGTACGACGTCAAGAACGCGGAGGTCCAGCAGCGTGTCGGCCTTCAGGAAGGAAACGTGGGAGAACATCCCCCACACCACCACGGTCTTTCCTCCGTTCTCCCGGACCAAGCGGGCGAGCTGCGAGACGTTGAGGACGTCCACCTCCTCGTCGTGGATGTAGACCGTATCCTCGGGAAGGGAGATGATCTCCAGATGCGTGATGGGGCGGAAGAGGTCCTTGCCCTTCTGCTTGGTAACGCGGACGGTGGCAGTATCGTCACCATTCTTAAGGATCATGAAGTCGGTTCGCGTATACGCTATCTTATCCTGGAAGTTGGAGAGGATGTTCTCTCTGGTAAGAGCAAAATCGACGTGTCGCAGGGAGACGTCCTTGCAATGGTCGGGGAGGTCGGACACGTGCGCCATTTAGGACCCTCGAAGATATAATAGAATCGAAAGCTCGTTGGTCAGATGCTTTCGCATATCCTATGGGTGACCCGGCCTTTGCGAGGGATCACAGGTGATGGCGGTCAGCGTTCTTTAAATTATATTGGAGGAGACAACAATAAAAATAAAGATTTAATATTCATGGTCACCTACAATACCCTAGATGGCGAGGGGCGCATACCGGGTAGAGGTAACTTATTCAAAGTATGGAAAGCCGAAGTACTTTCTGGTCAAGGACATCCTTGTCAAGGGTAAGAAGAGGAAGGTTTTAAAGTACATCAAGACCGGCGATGCCCCTTCCAACGACGAGCTGGACCGGTTCAAACGAGAGCACGCTTACCAGTTAGAGCTGAAGGCCGCAAGAAAGAAGGCTGAACTGAGCGCGGACCATTATTCCTCAGATCTCCTGGGCAAGGACGTCATCGCCGACCTGGAGGAGCTCAGATTCGTCTACCAAAGGTTCGAGGAACTGCTCACGGTCAATGAGGCGGAGGTCTACGAACGCGATTTCGAGATCAATTATGTATCCGGCACTACAAGGTACGAGGGTAACACGCTCACCTTGGAGCAAACCAAGGACCTCCTTCTGGCCGGGATTCTTCCCAAGGACCGTACGTCCCGAGAGATATATGAGGTGGACAATTTCAAGAAGGTCATCCGATATCGCAACTCCTACAAAAAGAAGGTCAACCTGGATTTCATTCGGAACCTTCACGCCCTCATAATGGACAACATCGATGTAGAATCGGCCGGAACCTTTCGGAGGACGGACGACGTGATCATCGCAGGTTGCTCTATGGATCTTGCACCGGCAGCGGTCATCGAAGATGAACTTATCCAGGCGGTCAATGATTACTACTCCGATCTAAAATCTGGAAAACATCCGTTCGAGTCCGCCATTCTCTTTCACTACCGATTCGAGACCATACATCCTTTCACAGACGGCAATGGCCGGGTTGGCAGGGAGGTGTTGAACTTCATGCTGATGAGGGAAAGGTTCCCCAAGCTCCTCTTCCTCGGAAAGGACAGGGAGTTATACATATCGGCATTGAAACTGGGCAACGAGGAGCGTCCGGGTGAGATGGTATCCTTGTTGGCCGAACTGATACTGTCCCAGAGGATGGACATCCTGGTCAAGAACCTAGAGAAGGTCATCGAACCACCCGTAAAGGGCGGACAGATGAGGCTGTCCGATTTCATGTGAGGATAATGCAGCGGTAGGTCGAATCGTTCCGTCATTACCCAGCATGGCCAGGTCCATGTCCCGGTGCGGTTATGCCGTCCAGATAAAAGGAAAATCTAATTATACGGGTTACAGAATCAACCTTCAAGGCTGGGATGACAGAGCGGCCATGTGGCGGACTGCAGTCCACCAAGGCGGTAATCCGCACACCCGTGTTCAAATCACGGTCCCAGCTCCATTTTATCTTTACTTCTTCTCGCAGCGCTTCTTCAGTTCCTCGTTCATCTTGTTCAAGGCGACCTGGGAGTCCTTAATGACCTTACCAGCGAAAAGGGTCATGAGACCGGTGAACTTGATCCTCTGGGAGAACACGCACTTGTTGTCCTCGATCGTCTCGATGAGGAAGGAATGTTCGGACGTCAAGAGCCCTTTCTTTATCGCACCCTTGGTCAGGAACTCCTTACCAGATTCCACTTTCATAACTTTCGTTTTGAACTTGGTGTCCGGGCGGTCAGGCAGGACGATGGTGACATCGAGAAGGTTACCTTCCTTCAGCTCCCCGCTCAGCTGGGTTATGAACGGGTTCCATTCCTTGTACATCGCCCTCTCGGAGAGGACCGTCCAGACCTTTTCTGCCGGCACGTTGATCATGACCGAGCCCTTGATCTCCTTCATGATGGCGATACCAATCTCGGAATGATATAATGGTTAATATTAATTATATAAATGAATAATATTGTTGAAAAAGACAGGAAAAGATGTGAAGCCGGTCTCACCACTTGTCCCAGTGCGCCACTTCCGACAATGGCTTCCTCTTCGAGCTGCCGGTCACCGCCTTGGTGAGCTTCTCACCTAGGGAGATCTTCTCCGCCGGGTATCCAAGAGGGGTCATGCAGACGACCCTGATGTTGTCCGGAATTCCTAGGAGCTCCTTGACCTTGTCCTCTTTATATGCCGCGAGATAGCATGTTCCCAATCCCTTGTCCGTGGCTGC
>JBFYNB010000027.1:0-19481 GCA_041304605.1 Methanomassiliicoccales archaeon | reverse complement strand
CGTGCAGGCTGTCGACGGTCCCGACCTGGTTTTCGATGAAGTATTCGGACTTGTACACCTTGCCGAGAAGGTCGGGGAAGGTGAGCGCTCCCAGCTTCTTACCGATGCGGCGAGTGGGTTTACCGAACACGATGAAGGCGATCAACACGCCCACCGAGATGTTCAGCATCACCAGCCAGATTATCCCCAGGCCAAGCTTGGCAGCGTAGCCGCCGAAGCCGACGATGGCCGAGGTGCTGATGAACGTTGCACCGTACGACAGGCCGAGGATCACCGGATGGATGTTCCTTCCGGCCAGCATGTAGTCGGCGTTGGACTTGGTCCTCTTATAACCAAGCCATGCCAGGTAAAAGATCACCACGGCGTAGACCGCGGTGGCCACCCAGAAAAGAGTCTGGTTGACCATCTCAGTCGACCTCCTCGTTCCATTTCAGTAATCCGTATATCACGCCAAATGCAGTGCTTATGAAGCAGAGCGCATACCCCAGCAATATCCAGGGGTCATCTATGCCAAACATCGTATAGCCTCTCTCCCACTAGCCAGAAGTGTTTGAGGAGGATTCGCTGGAAGATATTTAAATGTTACATGTTAGCATGGTACACATTAACACAATCAATAGACCCGCTTGTCCACGACCCTCTTGGCCTTTCCCTCAAACCGCGGTAGCGATCCCGGCTCCACTATCTCCACGTTCACGCCGACGTTCAGGGCGTCACGCAGCTTGTGCGTGAGCCGGTCCTTGATGGCGTCCAGTTCGAACAAACGGTCGCCGAAGGCCTCCGGGCGAAGTTCTACCTTTACCAGGATGGTGTCCAAAGCGCCTTTTCTGTCCACAACGATCTGGAACTCGTTGCCGACCTCCGGGTGCTGCATGAGCGAGTACTCCACCTGCGACGGGAAGACGTTGATGCCCCGGATTATGATCATATCGTCCACCCTCCCCTGTATCCTGCCGATGCGCGGGTGCGTTCGTCCGCAGGCGCACACCTCCTCGTTGATGGTGGTGATATCGCCCGTGCGATAGCGGACGATCGGTAGCGCTTCCTTAAGAAGCATGGTCACCACCAGCTCTCCCTTTTCTCCAGGGGGAACCGGTTCTCCCGTCTTAGGGTCCAGCACCTCCACCAACGTGATGTCCCCCCAGACGTGAATGCCGTTCTGCTCCGAGCACTCGCACCAAAGCGGTCCGGACAGCTCGCTCGTGCCGTAGATATCGATGGCCTTTATGCCCAGTTGATCGTAGATGCGGTCCCGCATCCGTTCGCTCCAAGGTTCCGCGCCCAGGACGCCCAAACGCAGCTTGGTGTCCTTGCGGATGTCCACGCCCATCTTCGCCGCCACCTCGCCCATGTGCAGGAGGTACGACGGCGTGGCGGCGATGACCGTCACATTGAGATCGCGCACCAGGTCGATCTGGCGCTCGGTGTTGCCGGTGGAAGCGGGAACGACCGCCGCGCCGACCTTCTCCGCGCCGTAGTGCAGTCCGAGGCCGCCGGAGAAGAGACCGTAGGTGTAGCAGACCTGCAATACGTCGTCGGTGCCCACGCCTGCGGATACTAACCCGCGGGCCACCGATTCCGACCAGGCTTCAATGTCGTTCTGGGTGTAACCGACGATGGTCGGCTTTCCGGTGGTGCCGGAGGAGGCGTGGTACCTGACGACCTCTCTCGGACTTGCAAGGAACAGCTTGTCCGGATAGCCGTCGCGCAGGTCCTTCTTGGTCATGAAGGGAAGCTTGCGGACATCATCCAGTTCCTGGATGTCCTCGGGCGTCACGCCCGCGTCCTTCATCTTCTGTCTATAGAACGGGGAGAAGGTGTACAGCTTGTAGACCAGCATCTTGAGCTGCTTCAGCTGCAGTGCCTTCAGTTCCGGGACCGGCATGACCTCTACAGGGTTCCAATAGGACATTTGTTTCACCTCAGCCAGCTACCGCGCTCATCAGTGGAATGTCACGTTATCCAGAAGCTTCAGGCCTCCGGCCAGCAGAGACCTGATCCCATTCTCGATGTCCTCCACCCGGACGATAAGGACGGCATATGGAGGGTTGCGGTAACCGTAGCCGTACTCGATGTTGATGTCCTTCATCTGGTCCGTCAGATCGAAGAGTCCGCCGGGGGTGTCCTGCATCTGTATCGCCAGCACCTCGGTGAACTTGACGACGAAACCATCCTTGATCAGGAGGTCCTTGGCGATCTCGGGCTTGTCCACCAGCACGCGGATGACGCCGTAGCCGGCGCCCTCGGCGATGCTGAAGCCCAGGATGTTGATCTTGCCCTCCTTGAGCACCTTGGCCACCGCGCCCAGGCGGTTCGGCCGGTTCTCCGAGAAGATGGAGAGCTGCTTTATCCGGTACTTGTCGTTCTCGCTCATCAGTATTCCCTCCTGTCCACCACTCGCTTGGCCTTGCCCTCGAACCGGGGCAGGGTGCCAGGCTGCACCAGCTCCACGTTGGCCGAGACGTTCAGCACGTTCTTCAGCCGGTTGGAGATGCGCTCGCGCAGGGCGTTCAGCTCGATGATGTTGTCCGTGAATGCCTCAGGCTTGAGCTCGGCGCGGACCAGCATGGTGTCCAGGTGGCCCTTGCGGTCCACCACCAGCTGGAACTCGTTGCCGACCTCCGGATGCTGCATCAGCGAGTGCTCCACCTGCGAGGGGAACACATTGATGCCGCGAATAATAATCATATCGTCCACGCGTCCCTGGATGCGCGTGATCCGCGGATGGGCCCGGCCGCAAGGGCAAGGCTCCCTCATGATAGAGGTGATGTCGCCCATGCGGTAGCGCATCATCGGGAACGCTTCCTTCTGCAGCATGGTGACGACCATCTCTCCCCTCTGCCCCGGCTCCAGCGGCTCGCCGGTCTCCGGGTCGACTATCTCCAGATATGCCAGGTCCCCCCAGAAGTGAATGCCGTCCTGCTCTGCGCACTCCATGAACAGCGGTCCGGACAGTTCGCTAGCTCCAAAACAATTGAAACCGCGTATGCCCATCTTCTCGTAGATGCGGTCCCGCATGCGGTCGCTCCACGGTTCTCCGCCCAGTAGTCCGAAGCGCAGTTTGGTGTCCTTCTGGATGTCGATACCCTTCTTCTCGGCCACTTCTCCAAGGTACATCAGGTAGGAGGGCGTGGCGGCCATGGCCGTGACGCCGAGATCGCATATGAGCTCGAGCTGCCGGTCGGTGTTCCCGGTGGATGCCGGGATGACCGTCGCCCCGATCTTCTCCGTGGCGTAGTGGAACCCCAGACCGCCGGAGAACAGCCCGTAGGTATTGGCCACCTGGATCACGTCCTTCTTTCCCAGCCCGAACGAGGTCATGGCTCTGGCCAGTGACTCGGACCAGTTCTCCAGGTCGTTCTTGGTGTAACCTACGATGGTGGCCTTTCCGGTCGTTCCCGAGGAAGCGTGATAGCGTAAAAGATCTCCCCGGTCTCGCATCATCAGCTTGTCCGGGTAGCCGTCGCGAAGGTCCTTCTTGGTCATGAAGGGAAGCTTGCGAATGTCCTCAAGCGTCCTTATGTCCTCCGGGGTGACCCCCGCCGACCTCATTCGCTCGCGATAGAACGGAGAGAACTCCCACATGCGGCGAGTCTGTATCTTCAAAAGCTTCAGCTGAAGGGCGTCCAGCTGGGCCTTGGGCAATTTCTCGATATGGGGGTTCCAAACGTCCAAGTACCTTCCTCCGAGGCCACGTGCCGGCGGCAACCCGCGCGGTCAGGCGTGTACGGTGATAACACGCATCATATATATGCTCTCCAGGGTCTCCTTCGCCCTCAGAACACCTTGTCGAACAGGTCTATCAAAGGCCTCTGGGCCGAATCTGCCAGCTCTCCATTCGGGTCCTTCCAGAGCCACATCACCCAGAGCAAGCTGCTGGTCAGGCCACCCAGGACATCAACGTAACAGTCGCTCAGCGTATCGCTCAGAGAATACTGCATGCCAGTGCTGGCCAGGAGGTCCCCGGTGAACTCGGCTATCTCCCAGATCACCCCGATGAAGACGGAGAAGACCAGGATCATCATTGGATAGGCCCAACGGGGAACCTTGATCTTCACAGAATGCGCGTCGAACAGGAACAGTCCCAGGGCCGCGATCATGCTGACCATGGAGGAGGAGATGAGATGGGTCAGCTCGTCCCACCACCACACGGTGTCGTACAGTTCCCACACCAGGCCGAAGGTGTGCAATCCCACTGCCAGAGATGCCCAGACATGCATGTAGATCGGCATCTTGAACCATCCCGCCATCTCCAGAAATAACGGAAGGGCCAGGATGATGGCGCCCAGCATCGCCCCGTTGCCCGGGTAGCTCCTCTCTTCGGAATAGGCCAATGCCCCTAGGAGGGTCACCACCACCTCGGATGCCAAGAAGATCGCCAAGGTGCTGTTCCTCACCCTCATCCGCTACCCTCCTCGGGCTCCACCACCAGAAGGTCGGTGTAGTCCATTCTTCGCATGTCCCTCTTGAACAACAGGCCGGATGTCACGCCGCCGACCACAATTCCGATCAGGGACCACATCAGCTCGCCGTTGGACACATCATGTCCATCCATCAGGGAATAGGAGGTCTCAAGGAAGATGAAGAGCGAGGCCAGGGAAATGGAGGCCACGGTGGCGAATCCCAAGATGAACCGGTAGTTCATGTGGAACCCGGTCCTTTTGACCAGGATCAGAATGATGAAGAGGCACAGCAACAGCGAGGCCATCATGGTGGTCATGATGCTGATGGAGCTCAGAAGGAGGCCTTCTTCCAGATCGAAAAGGCTCGATGCGACGTACACCGTGAACGGGATCACCATGAAAACGGTCAGGGGGCGCTGCAGCCCCGGTTCCTCTGGCTGGTCGAACAGAGGGTAGCGCCCAAGTATGGCCGCCACGATGCCCATCTCCAGGATGAGCCAGTAGACATCGGCGATCCTCACGCTGACCACCAAGGCCGCGGCGATGCTCAGGTAGAACCAGCCCCGGAACCCTTTCTTCCACATGGTATCCCAATATCCCCTCGCGCCGTCGATCGCACGGACCGGTTAGTATGTACGGCGAGGGTACCTGCCCTCCAGATGCAGGTTCTTGAGCTCGAGATAGCTCTGGGCGCTTCTCTCCGCCCTCTCCTTGATGGTAAGGTCGTTGTGCCTTACGACCTTTCCCGGAAGCCCCATCACCACCGATCGCGGCGGTATCTCGGTCATTCCGGTGATGAGCGCGTTGGCCCCGATTATGCACTCGTCCCCGATTATCGCTCCGTCCAGTATGGTGGAGTTGATCCCGATTATGCATCTATCTCCGATCTTGGCGCCGTTTATAACCGCCCCGTGTCCGACCGTGACCAGCTTTCCGATGACGCTCGGGAAGTCACGACTGGTGTGCACGACGGCACCTTCCTGCACGTTGCTTCCCGCTCCGATCCTGATGGAATTGGCGTCTCCCCGCAGCACGGCGGTCGGCCATATCGAAACGTCATCTCCAAGCTCCACGTCGCCGATTATCACGGCCGCCGGGTCCACGAAGACCTTGCGCTCAGGCATGTTGAACGATATGAAAATTGTAGAAAAAATAGGTTGGCCTTACGGCTGCGCCGGCTTTGCGGCGGGGCGCCTGGCGGTGACCCTCTTGGGGAAGTACTTCAAGAGGATGACGTCCCCGATGGCCTGGATCCAGCGGAATGGGACGTTCACGGCCTTGGAGTCCTCCACCAGCAGGGGGTTGGACTCGCTTATGAAGAGCCCGTCGACCTTGCGGGTATCCACATCGATGACCAAGTTGTTCACGTTGCCCAGGAACA
Organism: Methanomassiliicoccales archaeon; assembly: GCA_041304605.1. Taxonomy (GTDB): domain Archaea; phylum Thermoplasmatota; class Thermoplasmata; order Methanomassiliicoccales; family UBA472; genus UBA472. The sequence goes on along the minus strand of JBFYNB010000027.1, from coordinate 13,697 downwards.
CTCCGTTGGGCGTGTAGACCTGCATCCCTATGAGCTCAGAAGCCTCCTCTAACATCGGCACTCCCTTTGTCAGATATCGCCATCCTCTATTAAAAAGATTATCAGCGGTAAATCCTGGCTTACCGCATCAGGGTCGTCGTTCCTTGCCTTCCTATCGCTGCCATCGAGGGGGAAATTTCGCCTACCAGGAAGGATTGTGATAAAGATTATATACGGTGGAACCTCAATACGGTTTTGTAATCACAATGCACAACCGATTGAGCGGGGTCTTCTGATGGCCGAGGACGAGCTCGCCGAGATCAGAAGGCGGAAGTTAGAGGCATTGATCGGTCAGAGCGAACAAAAAGGAGTGAATAAATTGTCTGGAGTAACAGAGGTCAAGGATAGCACTTTCGAGGAGTTCATAAAGAGCGCGCCGTTGGTGATCATCGACTGCTGGGCCCCGTGGTGCGGTCCCTGCCGCATGCTTGCACCTATCGTAGAGCAGCTCTCGGAGGAGTTCGAGGGGAAGATCAAGTTCGGGAAGATGAACACCGATGAGAACGAGAACACTCCCATGAAGTTCAACATCACCGCCATCCCCACCATGCTGGTGTTCAAGAACGGCGTCCAGTTGGACCGCATCGTCGGCGCCGGAAACAAGGACTTCATGAGGCAGAAGTTCTCCAAGTACCTCTGAGAGGGTGCTGCAAACCTTTTTCACCAAACCGTTTAATCATATAATTTTGATTAAGCAGGGATATTGATGGATTTCGACGTTGCTGTCATCGGAGCGGGCCCGGCCGGTCTTCAGGCCGCCCTGCACGCCGCGCGCAAGAAGGTCAAGGTCTGCGTTCTCGGAAAGCTGCAGAACAGCGCCTTGCTGAAAGCGGAGATCGAGAACTATTTTGGAACGGAGCCTCGGAGCGGCAGGGAAATGCTGGAGATAACCGCCAAGGCGGCCGCAGGCTTCGGAGCGGTCCTCATGGAGGAGGACCTCCTGAACATAGAGATGGAAGGGGAAGCGTTCAAGCTCAAGACCGAATCCCTGAAGGAGATAAAGGCCAAGGCCGTTATCCTCGCTCCCGGGATATCCCGTAAAAAGCTGAACGTGGAGGGGGAGAAGGAATACCACGGCCTGGGGGTGTCGTACTGCGCCACCTGTGACTGCAACTTCTTCAAGAAGAAGACGGTGGCCGTCCTAGGGGACGCCAGCATGGCCGCTTCCGCCGCCTTGCTTCTTCGCGAGTACGCTTCAAAGGTCTACTGGGTGGCCAAGGAGTTCAAGGCCTCCCCGGAGCTGATGGACAAGGTGAAGGCCACCGACATCGAGATGGTGCAGGCCTGGCCGACCAAGATACACGGCGACCAGGTGGTCCGTGGCATGGCCCTGAACAACGGACGCGATCTAAACCTGGACGGTGTGTTCATCGAACTGGGCGCTAAAGGCGTGGCCGACCTGGCCATGGAGGTCAACATATTCCCGGACGAGAAAGGCTACATCGCGGTGAACCGTGAATGCGCCACCGACACCCCCGGGGTCTTCGCCTGCGGTGACGTGACCGGGCTGCCCTGGCAGCTGGCCAAAGCAGTAGGCGAGGGATGCGTGGCCGGGCTCTCCGCCGCCAGCTACGTTCGGAAGGAAAAGGAGTGAGATCATGAGCATGGTGGAGGAGCTGGTCTCTGGGATCCTTCGAAGCGAGGAAGGCTTTCGCGAGGCGCTCAGGCAGATATTGGAGGAGGAGCTGAAGATATCCGTCCCCGAGTTCTGCGAGAAGACCGGCCTCTCCCCCAGCACGATCTACAAGATACTGCAGGAGCAGCGCGAGCCAAACCTGCGCACGGTTCGCGCGGTGATCAAGGGCGTCCGGAAGCTGGACGCCAATCCCGGCGGGGAGTTCATAGCCGTCATCGCCAGCCGTCCCGTCCTGAACAAGATCGAGGAGAGGATGATGAAGGTGGGCGATAGGAACGTGCGGGTGAAGGAATATCCGGCCAGCACCATGGAGGACGCCATCATCGCCGCCGTCAAGGCGGAGAGGGACGGAGCGTTAGCCTTGGTGTGCGCGCCGATAGTCGCGCCGACCGTGGAGCAGATAGTCAGGATACCGGTCTCAGTGGTGGTACCGAAGGACAGCATGGTGCGGGCTATAGAGATAGCCGCGTCCAAGGTGCTGTGATCAGTCCACCTTGACCATCTTTTCAAGCTTCGCCAAGATCTCCTTTCTGAGATTGGCGAATTCCATGGACGCCCGGTCCCTTGGTCTTTTCCAGGGTATCTCGTATATCTCGGTAATGTGGCTCGGACGCTCGCTCATCACCACGATGCGATCGGCCAGGAATACCGCCTCGTCGACAGAGTGAGTGATGAACACGATGGTCTTCTTGGTCTCCTCCCAGATGCGCAGAAGTTCCTTTTGCATCAGGTTCCGGGTCTGAGCGTCCAAGGCCCCGAACGGTTCATCCATGAGCAGTATCTCCGGTTCGTTGGCCAACGCTCTGGCGATGCCCACTCTTTGCTTCATGCCTCCCGACAGCTCATGCGGGTGGGCGTTCTCAAATCCCTCAAGTCCAACCAGTTCTATGAGCCTCTGAGAGATCTCATGCCTGGTCTTAGGGGGTATCTTGCGCAGCTCCATTCCGAACTCGATGTTCTTCCTCACGCTTCTCCAGGGGAACAATGCGAATTCTTGGAACACCATTCCGCGGTCCGAACCCGGACCCTTGATATCTTTACCGTTTAGGGATATCACACCGCTGGACAAATTATCCAATCCAGCTATGATCCGCAGAATGGTCGTCTTTCCGCAACCGGAGGGCCCAAGGATGCAGATGAACTCACCCTTATCGACCTTAAGGGTGAATTCCTCGATGGCCACCAGCTCTCCCTGTTCTAGAGGGAAGGCCTTTCTCAATTTGTCAATGGAAAGCATCATTTCAATCCCATCCTTTTCGAGACCCTTCTTTCCACCCAACCGCTCAGTTCTGTGGTCGACAATCCCAGGATGGAGAACACGATCAGGCCAGCGAACACCTGGTCGAACCGATTGACCTCGGTCTTGAATTGAACGTACTGACCGACTCCTCCACCAACGGCCCCAAGGAACTCTGCGGCCACAACGCACATCCATCCAATCCCGAGGCCTATCCTGATCCCGGTCATGATGTAAGGCACGGTCGACGGGATGATCACCTTGATGAACATGTCACTTCTCTTCGCCCCCAGTGTTCGGGCGGCGTCTATCAAGATGGGCTGAATGCTCCTGACCCCGAATATGATATTGGATAGGAGGGGGAAGAAGACGCCGATGAAGATGACGATGATCGGACCAACGATCCCTCCCAGGGCGATCAGAAGCAGGGGTGCCCAAGCGATGGGGGCGATCGGTCGGAACACCTCGACCACTGGCTTGCTGAAGCTCTCAAAGGTTTTCGAGAACCCCATCATTAGCCCCAACGGTACGGCCAGAAGGAACGCCAAGATGAAGCCCCAAGCCACACGGATCGAGCTGGTGATTATATTGTCCCACATGGTACGACCAGTGGTAATATCAGCGGTCTGGAAGGAGTCGATGAAAGCCTCGAAGACTATGTCCGGTCGCGGTAAAAAAGCGGTATTGATCCATTCGGACAGTCCCCACCACACCATCACGAACACTGACAAGGAGATGACCGTAATGACCATCGTCTTGACGAATTGTATCCTACGGTCCGTTTTCAAACTTACATCGGATGGCTTAAGGAACGCGATCAATTTCTTCGATATCTTGCTAATCTCGACCATGGCCATCCTTCCTTTGAAACGTTCTTGGATAAAGGTGAAAAAATTAAAAGGTTTGGGGGGTTGACCTCACAATGCCTTGACGGTGAAACCGTTGGACGTGAAGTAATCCAGGAACATCAGGTGCTGGATGGACGATATTCCGGGGGTGGCGATAACCTTGCCGTTGAAATCATCAAGGGTGGTTATCTCCTCACTCACGAAAATGGCCGATCCAACCATGTTAACCTGGGCGATGACAGTGATATCAACTCCCCCGTTAAGGTGGTTCAATATCGCTGGAGGGCTTCCAAGGTATCCAATGTCCACATATCCAGCAGCGAAGGCGTTCATGACCGCACCTCCATTGGCGTACGGTCCTCCTTCAGACGTCACGGTCGCCACACCATAGACCTCGAAGAGGTCCTTGCCCTCTCCCCACAGGGTGTCATTATTGGCTACGACCCTCGAGAACTGGTGGAGATCTCCGACCAGGTATCCCAATCGGACCGGGTCGTCAGCATTGAGCACGGTGCTGCTGGGCTGGATGTCCATGGCCTCCTCAAGTAGCGAGGAGTTGAAATAGTTGGCCACAAAGTCATCGACATCAGCATAACCTCTTGTTCCGAGGACTGATTCCTCGATCAGGTTCAGATCGATGTACTTTTGAGTTATGACCTTCATCCATTCCTCAAAAGACTCTGTTATATTGTAGGTGAACACAATGTTGGATACGGATCCGTTGACAACCTCGACGGACCGCTGAGAGAACTCCGCTCCCATTTGGAGCATTTTCGTATAGTTCTCGCTCTCCGGATCGGCGATGGTATTGATGATCCACTCGGTCGCCGCTATATGGGCTTTAAGCGTTCGGAGCGCCAGGTCCCGGTTTTCCTCAAGGAAGGAGTTGTCGACCGCGACCACGCAGCACGGATGGTCCTCCCAGATCTCATTTGACCATTTGTAGATGGTCGCCTCTCCGCTCAATAGGGCATCAGATGCGAACGGTTCCCACGTTATCGCACCGTCTATCTGCCCAGCAATTAACGCTTCTTTCTGCAGATTAGGGGCGATAGGGGTCCAATACACCACCTTATCGTCATCATCCCCTCCCATCATGGTAACTGCAAAAGCACCCACCAACACTATGGCGACGACGGCGATCGCGATTATGGCAATCTTTTTATTCATATGAAAGTCACCTGAGCAATTAAAATCGAAGTATGGTATAAAGCGTTTTTGTCTATATAGGAAAAATTTATCCTATTTGTACAATTTACTAATCATATTGCCCAACTGTACCCCGTTAAGTCGGGAATCGCTAGTCTCTGCTTTCTCACTATCATTAAAATTAATTTTTAAGGAAGCAAGTTTACAAATTCTTAATACCACGAGCATCTTATTGCATTCACTGATATTATGTTCGAGCTGAACGTGGTAAGCAACACTCCCCTCACTCCGATCGAGGACATCAAGGAGGCTTCGCTGGAGTTCCTGAAGCAGATCGGGTACATCTCCAAGGGCTACGATCCCAAGACGGACGTGGACAACATTCAGGAGAGCATACCTTACCGCCTATTCACCGAATGCTTCCTCGGCAACCTGAACCGGGTCTGGGCGGTGGAGGAGCTTTCCGCGTACCTCGGCACCACCAAGCCCACCGTGTACCGTCATCTCAACAAGCTGAAGGCCATCGATGTGCTGGAGGACGTCTCCATCGAGATCGGCGGGCAGAGAAAGAAAGGCTACCGCATCAGGTACGGCGATCTGGGCAAGGCCTGGAGCTTCACCGAGGCCAACGTCGACATGGCCATGCAGTCCTACCGCAGAACGGTGGAGCACCTGCAGCGCCTGGCCAAGGGGGAATAGGCATGGACGAGAAATTCCCCACCAAGCTAACCAAGGGGTCCCGGTACCATCTGGTCATAGGGACCGGCGGCGGCTCCACCCTGGAAATGGACGGGGAGTTCGTCGGGTATATGCAGTATGGAAGCGATGTCGCTCTGACGATGCGCCTGGAGTCCGGCTCCCTGCGGGTCGTGCCGTCCCGCTCGATAATCTATCTGGACATCCTTGACTCCAAGGAGGAGAAGGACGAGCGCCCCAAGGAGAACGGGGTCTACTTCGGCTAAGGTCCCAGGAACGGAAAGAAATGGACCGCCGTCAGGAATTCCATCAGCATCTGATCCGCCTGCTGCTCTCCGGGGAGATCTCCGACAAGGACGAGCTGCAGCGCAGGAAGGTCAAGCTCAGCGGAGAGTACGGTCTGTCGGGCGTACCAAAGAACTCGGAGACCCTCGCTCTCGTTCCCAAGGAAGACCTCCCCGGCATCCTGGCGATATTGCGCCGCAAGCCCGTGCGGACGTTGAGCGGGGTGGCGGTGGTGGCGGTCATGACGTCCCCGGCGCCTTGCCCGCACGGCAAGTGCACGTACTGTCCAGGCGGTGTGGAGAACAACTCCCCGCAGTCATACACCGGAAAGGAACCGGCCGCGCGCCGCGCCGCCGATAACGAGTTCGATCCCTATAGACAGGTCCGTTCCCGGATAGACCAACTATCGATGATCGGGCATCACACCGATAAGGTCGACCTCATAATCATGGGGGGAACCTTCACCTCCCGTCCCGAGGAGTACCGGGAATGGTTCGTGAAGCGCTGCTTCGACGCCTTCAACGGCACCGAGTCGTTGAGCCTGGAATCGGCTCATCTTGCTAACGAGGGGGCAGAGCACCGCGTCATCGGCATGACCGTGGAGACCCGGCCGGACGCGTTCACCGAGGACGCGGCGAGGGAATGCATGCGGCTGGGTGCCACGCGGGTCGAGCTCGGCGTTCAGATACTGGACGATGATATTCTCACTTCTGTGAACCGGGGGCACGGGGTTGCGGAAGTGGCAGAGGCCACCCGCATCGCCAAGGACCTGGGGTTGAAGGTCTGCTATCATGTCATGCCCGGTCTTCCCGGGTCCGATCCGGAGAAGGACGTCGAATCGTTCCGGCAGATGTTCGACGACGGTCGTTTCCGTCCGGACATGATCAAGATATACCCGACGCTGGTGGTGAAAGGCACCAAGCTGCACGAGGACTGGAGCGCCGGGAAATATCGTCCGTACAACACAGACGAAGCGGTGCGCGTCATAGCGGAAATGAAGAAGCTGGTTCCGGAGTACGTTCGAATTCAGCGCATCCAGAGGGACATTCCCGTACCGTTGATCGAAGCGGGGGTGGACAAAGGCCACCTGCGCGAGCTGGTCAAGGAGCTTCTCGCCCTGCAGGGGCAGGGCTGCCGTTGCATCCGCTGCCGCGAGGTTGGTTTGCTCGGCATAAGCGAGATCGACCCTCAGGAACTGGTTCCCAAGGTCATCTCGTACGAGGCTTCCGGGGGCCGGGAGGAGTTCATATCGTTCGTGCTGAAGAACAACGCCCTGGCCGGCTACGTCCGCCTGCGGAAGCCGGAAGGCGTCACCGCCCTGGTCCGGGAGCTGAAGGTGTTCGGGCGCATGGCCCGCATCGGGGAAAGGGACGGGGAATGGCAGCATCTTGGCCTGGGAGGGAGATTGCTCGCCATGGCCGAGGCGTCCGCGGAAAAGGACGGTTATTCCTCCATCAAGGTCACCAGCGGGGTCGGTGTTCGCGGCTATTACGCCTCTAGGGGTTACGAGAGGGCGCTGCCGCACATGGAAAAACGCCTTGCCAGCGACAATGATTAATCCCCGACGGCCAATATCCCCTCGGGGATGCGTATGGTATGCACGTTCTGCGGCGCCGCTTCGAACGAAGGGGCCATGGTTTGCTCGGCTTGCGTTGAGATGATCAGAGAGGAACTCTTCCTGAGGGATTGGTCGGTGGACCCCAGGTCCGACCTGCGCTCCCTGGGCATCAGGAGCGCCTGCATGCGGATCGGTCCCAGTTCACAGGGGGAGGTGCTTCTGCGGAAAGGGAGCGATCCCTATCTTCTGGTGGAGAGGACGTTGCAGGCCGAGGACCGCTCTCACCTCCCTACGGTGCTGGACCACTACCTGGCGGGCATGGGGGTCGGGCTGCATCTCATGGGGGACGAGCAGCTGCCGATGCGGCCCCAGGTCAAGGAAATGCTGAGCATCCCGGACCGGATGGACTACCAGGGGGAGAGATGGGGCCGGGCGCTGCTGCGCCTAGGGAACTTATGGGCGCTGAGCGCCAGGGACCTATCGCGATTGCCGTTGGGCGACGACATCAGAAAGGAGATCTTCCGCGATCGGGCCGCCCGGGCCTTGGCGCTCTACCGAAGGGCCGCGGCGGTTCCGGAGCTGGCGCCGATCTCCAGGAGCAATACGGCATTGCTCAGGATATGGGGAGGGGACGGCGAAGGGCTCGAGGAGCTCAGATCGGCCGCGGTCGATGACGGAAGCCGAATGCAGCTGGCCAAGGTCTACTGGGACCTGGGACGTGAGGACGAAGCTGCCGAGACGGTCGCCTTGACCGAGGACCTGCAGGAGTCCATACTGCGCCTGAGGAGGGGATGCCAGTGACCGACCTCTCCGAGAAGCTGGACCAGAACGAAAAGGAACGTCTGCTGGATGCGGTGCGCAACCTCGGGGTTCAGGAGTACCGCGACCTGATGATATCGCTCCTGGGCGGAATGGGCGTCCGCGTGCAATCGGCGCGGGAGCAGCAGAGCGCCCTGGTCATACACGGACAGGGCGAGGTGCCGTATCTGGTACTGGCCTCCCGCACCGGGTTCTCCGACCCGGAGCTGGTGGTACGCTCCCTGGTCCAGGACGCCAAGAACGACGGACGGGTCCCGGTGTTCATGTCCCTGCAGGAGCTGGACCCTGGCACCCTGAATCTGCTGGAGAACGAGGAGGTCTCGTTCGCTGACGCCAGCCGCTTTCTCTCACTATTGCAAAAGTACGGACTGGACGAGCAGCTCACGGTCAAGCAGGACCTCAAGGTGCTGGAGGACCGCGGAGAGCCTTGTTTGCCGTCGATGTGCAAGCTCGAGGAGCTGCTGGAGGAGGCGGAGCAGAGGCGGAAGAAGGGGGACCGCTCCGCCGCCGTCCGGATCCTGGACCAGGCCTTGCAGATCAAGCCCCTGAACGACTCGATCTGGCTGAAGAAGGCCAGCTACCTCTCGGAGATGGGCAGGGCGGCCGAGGCTCTGGCAGCGGCGAACAAGGCCGCCGAGCTTCGTCCAGGGGACGCCGGAACATGGTTCACCATCGCCCTGATCCAGAATCAGCTAGGCGACCGGGAGCGAGAGCTGGCCGCTTACGACAACGTACTTCGCATCAACCCCGGCCACGCCCCGGCGATGCTGAACAAAGGTGCGACGTTATTCGAGATGGGCCGCCTGGAATGGTCGCTGAAGGTCTTCAACGACATAGTTCACCGCTATCCCCAGGAACCCCGCGGCTGGAACAACCGCGGACTGGCGCTCAAGGGCCTGGGAAAGCTGCTGGAAGCGCAGGCGTCCTTCGAGAAGGCCCACGCTATCGACCCTGATTTGGAGGACCCCCTGATCAACATCGCCCGCCTGCGCGAGGAGCGGGGGGACATGCCTGGCGCCGTCGATGGATGGAAGGGCGTGCTGCGGCTCGTCGATTCCCGGGCGGATATCTGGGCTCACCTGGGCACCTGCCTCAAGGCCACCGGCGAATACGAGGACGCCCTCACCGCGTTCGATCGGGCGCTGACGCTGGAGCCGGAGATGGAGCAGGTGCGGCGGGAAAGGGATGACCTGGCGTCACAACTGCACGTTGAGGAGCAAGAGCCCGCCCCCGCCGAGGAGCGGCCAACGGTCGAGGAAGATGTGACCGAGGAGACCTCTGAAGGCGTCGTCACGTCCGAGGAGCCCGGTCCCCTGGAACAGTTATCCGTAGTCCATGAGGAAAAGGTGGCGTTGGAAGTGTTTCAGGAACCAGGTCTTCCCGCCGAGCTCCCGGAGGACGTGTCCCTGCAGTTAAAGGAAACCGATGTTTCCATGGAAACCGTCCCGGAGCCTCTGCCCCCGGTGGAGGTGCCGGCGGAGAAAGCGCTCATCGTCAAAGAAGAACCCGGGAAGCTGGAGGAGGTCCCCAAGGCCTCATTGCCCACCCAGTTCCAGAGCGGTCCCCTGGCCATTGAGCCGCCGGCCGATCCGAGCGGAACCCTGGAGAGGCCTAGCGTGGACAAGGAGGCGATCGTTGAAGAGGTCGCCGAGGAGGTCGAGCCTCAGCCCACCGCCAAGATGGATTGGCCGTACGAGGTGTCACTGCCCCCGCTTTCCGCGGAGCAGGACGATAGGTCGAAACAGGAGGCCTTACTGCTTCTAGCTGGAAGAAAGTACGAGAAGGCCGTCAGCATCTGCGGTCTGGCTTTGAGCGAGGGGGCCGACCTGGAGCTGCTCCGGCTCAAGGCCCGGGCGCTCCTGTCCCTCAACCGCGGGGAGGAAGCGGCCGAGGCCCTGAAGGAAGCGCTGAGGCACTCTCCGGGCGACGCCCGGACCACTTTGGACCTGGAGGCGATGTTCCACCGTTTCGGGGGAGAGGGCGGTAAGCTGCTGCAGTCCCTGGACTGCCAGGAATCGCAGTCCCGCCGCGCCTTGGGATCGCTGGACAAGCAGAGGTACAATGAGCTGTTGCGTTTGGACGTGAAGAAGGGGGGACTGCCCATCCGGCTGTCCAAGTCCCTGGCCCTGATCCGTCTCGGACGATATCGGGAGGCGTCCAAGCTCCTCAAGACCCTGATCTCCGACTTCCCTGCCTACCCCGAAGGCCTGAGCAACATCGGGGTGTGCATGCGCTTCATGGGGGAGTACGATTACGATCAGGCGATACACCTGATGAAGCTCGCGTTGGAGGTGGATCCGCACCACTCGGACGCCATGAACAACATAGGCTGCACGCTTTTCGCGTCCGGAAAGTACGAGGAAGCGTTGGAAGTGTTCAAGGCCGCCGCGGACGAGGACCGCCGCCCGGAGTACCTGCTGAACCTGAGCAACGTGCAGATGGCCCTTGGCGACACCGCCGCCGCCAAGGACAGCCTGACCTCCGCCCTGAAGATGGAGGAGAGCGCGGACGTGCTGTACATGCTGGCCGTGATCGCCGAGGGCGAGGGTCAGCACAAGTGGGCGCTGAGCCTGTACCAGGACGCCCTGGCCAAGAGCCCGGGATTCCGCGAGGCGCAAACGGGGGCCGATCGCACCAAGGTGCTGGCCAAGAGGTGACGGATAAAAAGCCAGGGCTGCCAGAACAAAACAATTAGAAAAAGTAAGGGGTTGGGGGGTCTAGCGGGAGATGCTCATGACCACGACGTCACGAACATCCTTCATCTCGCTGAACGGCAGGACCAGGCGGCCGTGGCTGTCAGTGCGGAACAGGCGGCTGTCGATCTCCTCGGCAGGGACCACCAGCACGTGGTTGATCTCTCCGGTTACGGTGTCGACCACGAAGTTGTCTATCATGCCCAGGATCTGACCGTCGTTGGTCATGACCGTCTTACCTTTCAGCTCGGTTATGAACTTCCTCATTTGCGCACCCCAAACAGATGGTCCGATAGACTATCGCATGAGATTGAGCCTATTTATAGATTTATAGGATGCTAGTCTGGATGCCTCAGAACACCGCGTAGTAGCGGCATCTGCAGTACCCTTTGACAGCGTCCACCTCGGTGCTGCAATCGTGACAGGGAATGGGCATGGTGTCCATGGCCTCCTCGATCATGAACTTCTTCCCGGCCATCTTCTGGCATACCGGACAGGCGTCCTTGGCGACCTCTACCTCGACCCTTGTGAACCCGATGTCCTTGAAGGACTTCAGGTTGTAGCGGGCTATGATCTGCTGTATGACGAAAAGGTCCTCCTTCTGACCGACCTTGGCCAGCAGGTCCACCATCCCCTGGTACATCTTCAGTTTCAGGTCGGGATGCTCCGTCTTGATGACGTTGTCCTTGAGTATCTCCAGAGCGGCCACCCACTCCTGCGGCTCCTCGCCGGTGGCCAAGGTCATCTGCCGCATCCGCATCTTGAGGTCCATCTCCCCCAGGAAGAACTGGGACAGGGTGCGCAGGCTCTCCTCCCTCTGGTCGAACTCGACCTTTTTCTTTGGGGCTTTGGCCGGTTCAGGCCTATAACCGTCTATCCTCTTGATCTGGCCTTTTGGCTTCAATACTTTTACCATAATTGCACCTACCTGAATATTCCCAGGTCGTCGATCCCGCCCCGGGCCTTGTGAAGGTTCTTGCTCAGCATGTCGTACGTCTTGGCGGACTCCTTGTCCACCGAAGGCCTGGCGTTCTTCAAGGCCGCCTCGAAGTGCCTCATCTCCACCGCCGCGATGTCCTTATCCTCCCGCAGGGCGGCCATGGCCGCCTCCCGGCACAGGTTCTCGAGGTCCGCGCCAACGAATCCCTCGGTCTTGGAGACCAGGTCCTCGACGTTGACGTCCTTCAACGGCATGACCCTGGTGTGCACCTGCAGAATGGCCCTCCGGGCCGGGGCGTCAGGGACCGGGACGAATATCAGGCGGTCGAAACGGCCCGGGCGCAGGAGCGCCGGATCGATGATGTCCGGGCGGTTGGTGGCGGCGATTACCGTCACGCCCTCCCTGGCCGTAAGGCCGTCGAGCGACGTCAGCAGCTGGTTGACCAGGGTGTCGTACCCCTTCGAACCCTCGTACACCCCGCGGCGCGGGGCGATGGCGTCGATCTCGTCCAGGAACACTATGGACGGGGCCACCTGCTTCGCCTTCTTGAATATCTCCCGCACGGCCTTCTCGCTCTCCCCGTACCATTTGGACATGATCTCCGGGCCCTTGATGCTGATGAAGTTGGCGTTCGATTCGTTCGCCACCGCCTTGGCCAGTAACGTCTTTCCGGTTCCGGGCGGCCCATAGAGCAGTACGCCTTGGGACGGCCTAATGCCCATGCGCTTGAAGGCGTCGGGGTTGTCAATGGGCATCTCCACCATCTCCTTGAGCTGCCTCTTGACCTCCTCCAGGCCGCCTATGTCGCTCCAGCCCATGTTAGGCACCTCGACCATGACCTCTCTCATGGCCGACGGCTCGATCTCCTTGAGCGCGGCGTCGAAGTCCTCCGCGGTCACCTTCATCTGGGATAGGATGTCCTGGGGGATGGCGCTGTCCAGGTTCATGTTGGGGACGAACCGCCCCAGGCATTTCATGGCCGCCTCGCGCGCCAGCGCGGAAAGGTCGGCCCCGGCGAAGCCGTGGGTCACGTGAGCGTACTGGTCCAGGCTCACGTTCTCATCCAAGGGCATGCCTCGGGTATGGATCTGTAGAATCTCCTTCCTGCCCTGGAAGGACGGCACCCCGACCTCTATCTCCCGGTCGAAACGGCCAGGACGACGCAGCGCCGGGTCCAGAGCATCCTGTCGGTTGGTCGCGCCGATGACGATCACCTGTCCGCGGTCGGCCATGCCGTCCATGAGCGTCAGGAGCTGGGCGACGACCCGGCGCTCCGCCTCATGAATGGAATCGTCCCTCTTGGGGGCGATGGAATCAATCTCGTCGATGAATATGATGGACGGGGCGTTCTTGGAGGCCTCGTCGAACTTCTCCCGCAGGTTCTCCTCGCTGCCCCCGTACCACTTGGACATGATCTCCGGGCCCAGGATGGAATAGAACGAAGCTCCGGATTCGTTGGCGACCGCCTTGGCCAATAAGGTCTTCCCAGTTCCCGGAGGACCGTACAGCAGTACTCCCTTGGGGGCGTCTATCCCCAGACGGTCGAACAGCTCCGGATGCTTCAGGGGCAGCTCGATCATCTCCCGGATGCGCTGCAGCACCTCGTCCAGACCGCCAATGTCGTCGTAGGTTATGGACGGTACGAAAGTATCCTTCTCTTCGGAAGCCTCCGATCTCACGACCATCTCGGTGTGCTCGGCGACCGTCACCACCCCGCTGGGGACGGTCGAGGCCACCATGTAGGGGGCAGGGCTCATTCCCCAGGCCATGTTGGGTATCACTCTTGGCCTCACCGAC
>JBFYNB010000026.1:0-19568 GCA_041304605.1 Methanomassiliicoccales archaeon | reverse complement strand
TGGAGGACCTTCGCAAGAAGAATCCCGAGTACAAGGTGGGCGAGGTTCGCTTGCGCCGCATGGCCCTGCACCGCAATCTGGCCAAGGTCACCATCTCTTACCGCGAGACCAAAGAACCCAGCCGCAAGGGCCGCTGCCCCGTGTGCTGCTCTCCGACCGAAGAGCTTCACAACCAGACGTTGGACGACAAGATGGTCGAGCTTGGCGTCAAGTGCACCAAATGCCCGTACTGGACCGGACCGCGCAAGCGAGTGCCGGTGCGATACAACTTCACCATGTTCGGGGCGATCGTTCCCGTGAGCAAGAAGAAGGGCAAGTACGCCCAGTGGAAGTTCGCCTAGGCACCGTATTTATTCTGCGATATCGTTCACGTAGACATGTGCCGCTCGACGGTCTACATGTCCACCATGGAAGGCGTTCTGGAACTGGTCAATAACGCTGTACGGCTGAACCTGGAAGACGATCTCCTGATCATCATCGACGATGTTGGTGAGCGTCTGGAGCTCAACAACGTCCAGATCAAGGAGGTCAACCTGATCAGTAATAACATCGTTCTGGAGAAGAAGGAGTGATCACTTTTCAAAAAGCTTCCTCAACTGTCCCTCACTGATGCGCAAGGTGCCGTTGACCATGAGGCGCGGAACCATCACCCTCCAGTTGGGATTCTTAGTAAATGCTTTGGTGAAGAGAGGAACAGCCTTCTCGAAACGCCCGTTGTTGGCCAACCCGACCGCGTGCCAGAAGACCATCTCCTCGTTCCTGGGAAAGAGCTTTTCCGCGTTCGAGTAGTGCTTCAGGGCGGCGGACATTTCACCCTTCTCGAGCGCCGCATCCCCGGCGTCCATGCTCTCGTAGGCCCGGTGGACCTTCAGCAATCTGGCCAGTTCCTTAAGAGGATCGCGGTGGTCATCCACGCGCAGATCGACGAGCCGGTCCTTCCAGACCTCCCCGGTGCCTTTGGCCTTGACCACCACAAGAGCGGCGCTCTGCCTTCCCCGGGCGTCCCCGCCCTCGGCCTCTGCCGCCTTCATTGCATTTACGATCCTGTCGGCCAGAGGACCGTCCGTGCTTTCGAACGACTCGGCCATAGCTCCCCAGACAGTGTCCTTCAGCATCATGTTGGCCTGGACGGAGAAGTTCTTTCCGCACAAGTGCCCGGCCTCGGCCACGCACTTCCTGCCGGTGTGAGCGAACGAGCGCCCTCGGGAATCGATCATGGCCAGCTGCCTGAGGTCGCGCCCTTCGTCCTTGGACACCATCTCCTCCACGGCCTCCTTTGGTGCGGTTCCTTCGGATAACAACTTCAATCCCTCGGGACCGAAGGCGGGGTTGGTGAAGGACTGCGTGACGACCGCTCCCACGCCCGCCAGAGCCCAGGGGACCACCGTACCGACGGAGAACCAGTGGGACTGAACGCCAGCTCCGATCTCCCCGCTCCTTTCATCCCTGGCGATTATGGAGTAGGTATGAGCGAAAGGACCTTTCCCGACATCATACGGAACGAGCATTAACGTCACGGTCCAGTTGATGGGGATGATGAAAAATAAAGGTTGGTAAGGGGTTTGAAGAGGGTTTTGACCTAATCGCAGTTCTCGAACTGGCTGTTGTACAGGTCGCTGTAGAATCCGCCCTGCTTCAGCAGCTGCTCGTGCGTACCGCTCTCGACGATGCTGCCCTCCTTCATCACCAGAATCGTGTCGGCGTCCTTGATCGTCGACAGACGATGCGCTATGATGAAGGACGTGCGTCCTACGGTCAGGTCCTGCATGGCCTTCTGGATGATCTTCTCCGTCCTGGTGTCTACGGAGCTGGTCGCCTCGTCCAGTATCAGCAGCGGCGCGTTCTGGACCACCGCCCGGGCGATGGTCATCTGCTGCCTCTGCCCCATGGATATCTTGGACTCATCGTCCAGCTTGGTGTCGTACCCGTCCGGGAGCGTGGCCACGAAGTGGTGTATTCCGACCGCCTTGCACGCTTCCTCGATCATCTCGTCCGTGACGTTCTCCTTACGGTAGGCGATGTTCTCCCGGATCGTCCCTTCGAACAGCCAGGTATCCTGCAGCACCATGCAGAACATGTCGTGCACGTTCTTCCTGGTGAGCTCCTTGGTGGATATCCCGTCTATCAGAATGTCCCCGGAGTTCACCTCGTAGAAGCGCATCAGCAGGTTCACGATGGTCGTCTTGCCGGCGCCGGTCGGTCCGACGATGGCCACCTTCTGTCCAGATTTGACGTGGAAGGAGAAGTGGTGGATGACCTCGCGTTCCGGCGAATAACCGAACGAAACGTCGCGGAACTCCACGTCCCCGTTCACGACGGTGTGGACCAGCTTCTTGTGGTCCTCGTTCTCCATCTCCGGCTCCTCGAGGAACTCGAAGACCCGTTCGGACGCCGCGGCCACGGACTGCAGGCTGGTCATGGCCTGGGCCATCTGCGTCAGCGGCTGTGTGAACAGGCGGACGTACAGCATGAAGGCCACGATGACCCCGATGGTTATTGCGCCGTTGAGCACTTGCACCGCGCCGACGATGCACACCGCCACGTAACCGAAGTTGCCGATGAAGCCCATCAGGGGCATCATCATGCCCGACAGGAACAGGGACTTGAAGGCGCTGTCGAACAGCTCGTCGTTGATCGAATCGAACTCCTTCTGGGAGGCCTTCTCGCCGTTGTACGCTTTGACGATTACGTGCCCGGTGTACATCTCCTCCACGTGGCCGTTCAGACGGCCTAAATGCTTCTGCTGGCGCTCGAAGTACTTCTGCGACTTGACCATGATGAGGGCCATGAGCATGAAGCCGGCGATCGCGGAACCGACGGCAGCGGCCGTCATGACCAGGTCGGTGTAGATCATCATCACCAGTGAGCCGATGAGCAGCGCGGCGGAGCTCATCAGCATGCCCACGCTCTGGTTCATGGACATGCCGATGGTGTCCACGTCGTTCGTGACCCGGCTCAGGACGTCCCCGTAGCTGGTCTTATCGAAGTACTTCAGCGGCAGGCGGTTTATCTTCTCGGATATGTCCGTGCGCAGCCGTTTCGACAGCCTCTGCACGATGGTGGCCACGATGAAACCCTGGCCGTACGTAAGCACGGCCGAGAGCAGGTAGATGATCACCAGGAACGTTCCGATCTCGGCCACGCCGTCCAGGTCGATGGTCCCGGACATCATGCCGCGGGCGATGAGGTCCGTCATATCGCTCAGCCGGTCCGGACCGATGACGGTGAACACCGTTCCGATTATCACCAGTACGGACGCCACTATGAGCGCCGGTATGTACTGGCGCATGTAGCCCAGCATCTTCTTCCAGGCCGTCTTGAAGCTTTTCGGCTTCCCGGCCATCATCGGGCCGTGCCCGGGACCGAATCCGCCTGGGCCTCTCGGCCTTGGTCTGCTATCGGGTTCGCTCATCGTCTCATGTCCTCCTCGGTGAGCTGTGATTCAACTATCTCCCGGTAGACCGGGCAGGTGTCCAGGAGCTCGCGGTGCTTGCCGATCCCGGCCACAGAGCCGTTGTCCAGGACAACTATCTTGTCAGCGTCCAATATGGTCCCCACCCTCTGCGCCACTATGACGCTGGTGACGTCGGCCGTCTCCTTCTTCAACGCGCTTCTCAGACAACGGTCGGTGCGATAGTCAAGAGCCGAGAACGAATCGTCGAAGATGTATATCTCCGGCCTGCGGCACACCGCCCTGGCGATCGACAGACGCTGCTTCTGCCCCCCGGAAATGTTCGTGCCCCCTTGCGCAATGGAAGCGTTGTAGCCACCGTCCATGGCCTCCACGAACTCCGCTCCCTGGGCGATGGCGACGGCCATTTTGACATCGGCCTCCGTTCTCTCCGAGGACATGTCGCCGTAGGCGACGTTGGAGAACACCGTTCCTGAGAAGAGGGTCGCCTTCTGCGGCACGTATCCCATCTTCTGGTGCAACGCCTCCTGCGTGTAATCCCGCACGTCCACGCCGTCCACCAGGACCTTTCCGTCCGTGACGTCGTACGAACGTAGCAGCAGGTTCACGATGGTGCTCTTCCCGCTGCCGGTGGAACCGATGAATGCGATGGTCTCACCCTTGTCCGCCTTGAAGCTGATGTCCCTCAGAACGTAATCCGCGGCGCCGGGGTACCTGAAGCTGACCTTGTCGAACACTATCTCTCCATTGCCTGGCCGAGCATCGATGTTGCCGTCCTTGATCGACGGTTCAGTATCGATTATCTCATCGATACGCCTAGCGGACACCATCGCCCGGGGAAGAATGAAGAACACGATGACCAGCATCATGAAGCCCATCACGACCTGCATTGCGTACGCCAGGTACACGATCATGTCCGAGAAGAGCGCGACCTGTGCCGGTATCCCGGTGGCGGCATCGATCAGGTAAGCTCCTATCCAGTAGATGGACAGGGACAACAGGCCGATCACCGAGGTCATGACCGGCATCAGCAGCGACATGGCGCGGCCGGTGAACAGGTTGTTCGCCGTGAGCTCCTCGTTGGCCTTCTCGAACTTATTCTCCTGGTACTTTTCAGCGTTGTACGCTCTGATGACCCGGATGCCCTTCAGGTTCTCCCGCATGTTCCTGTTGACGTCGTCGGTCAGCCACTGGATCTTCTTGAAGCGGGGGATGACGAAGTACATCAGGATGCCGATCAGGGTGAGCATGACTATGATGGCAACAGCGGTGGCGGAGGTCCACTGCCAGCTCTTGCCTGATATCTTGATTATGGCCCAGCCGGCCATTATCGGCGCCTTCACGATGACCTGCAGGCCTATGGCCACGGCCATCTGCACCTGGGTGACGTCGTTCGTCGCCCTGGTTATCAAACTGGCCGTGGAGAACTTGTTAATTTCGTTGGCAGAGAACGACTGCACCTTCTGGAACTGCAAGGAACGAACGCGTTTCGCCAGCGATGTCGCCACGTACGCCGCTATGTAGCCTATGATCAGCGCCGTGCCCAGGCTGGTGAGCGCCAGACCGAGCATCGGCCAGCCCTCGCCCATGACCTGCTCGACCGTCCCTCCGGTCTGCAGCAGTTTGGTGATCTCGTACATGTAATCGGGGATCTCGAGATCGATCCAGACCTGCAGGACGATGAACGCCGTGCAGGCGACGATGAGCGCCCATTCCTTCGCTTTTAGATGCTTGAGTATCATTGCCTCAGCTCCCTTTCCAGCTCCACTATGTGCGCCTCGAGCATCCGGAGGTTGTTCTGAACCCCGTCCCTGATCACCTTGAGGTGCTTGAGCCGTTCCTCAGGGGACCTCTCGTCCAATGGGATGAAGTTCTCCACCTCTCCCTTCCGGGCGATGTACGCCCTTCCCATGACCTCCATGGTCCGGCTCATGAATAGAATTCCAGAGGACATGGTGGCCAGGGTCTCGTCCAGCCAGGCCTCCCCTTCCTGGGTCAGGGAGTAGTGGTCCTTGCCCTCCTTGTTCTCCACGGACAGAAGCCCGTGCTCCTGCAGACGGCGGAGCGCCGGATAGACAGCACCGGTCTGCGGGTCCCAGACCCCCTTGTAGTCCTCGCGCAGAGCTTTCAATAGCTCGTAGCCGTACATGGGCCGGTCCGCCAGCTTTATTATCATTATCAGCTGCGAGGGGCTGATGCGGTTGCCCTTGAACATGTGCGGTTTGCCCATCATGATCGTGAACCTCTTAGGTAGATATCTACTAGGTAGCGCGGTACTACGTAACCCCTATTTCAAGACATCGGACGGTACCGCGGGATTAGTTTAAATGGCCGGAACCTTTCGGTGAGCACATGGACCTGACCTACGAAGAGATACCAGAGGACCTATGGGAGGACTGGGTCTGGCTGGTGTCTCCTCCGGGGCTCATGCGCTGCGTCGAGGAGGAAACGCAGCCGCTGCTAAACAGCCCTTACCAGCTCACTTCCACTTACACCGCCAATTTTCCTAAGATCGTTCTCTTCCACATGACCTGGAGCTGCGCGGTCGTACTGGACGCCGAGGGAAAGGTCGGTTCGGACAATCTGCACTTCCCGGTGCGCATGGACACGGACGTCGCCCTCCAGGGCCTTCTCTTTCTCCTGAGGAACTACCCCCTGGTCCTGCACTGGAAGCTGGACCCCGAACAACGGGCGTCCCTCGCCCCCAACCTCTGGGACGACGTGCAGGAGCCGCCGGAGCTGCTCTGGCACGTGCCGCAGGAGCTGGAAGGCCGGACGCTGGATCTGGATAACATCGCCATCGAGTTCTTCAATCCCTTCGTGCCCGCCCTGCGTGCCTTGGGCATGCACCGTTCCGTGATCGGGGTCATCTCGCCGGCCCGGAGCATGGACCTGGCCATATCGTCGCTCATCCCCGGGGCGGAGAGCGAATGGCGCGAGGCGATGAACATGGCCATATGCGAGCTGGAGCGGCGTGGCCTCATCGAACCGGCCGATGACGGAAGGCGCCGCTTCACGGACCGGGGGAAGCGCATGGTCGTAACCGAACCGCTCTCCGATTGCCTCAGCTGCCGCTGCCGCATCGAAGAGGTCATGGAGTACGAGCTGGGCGGGGACGAGGACTGAGCGACTTTCTGCTGTCGTTCCTCAAGTTCGAATGGCATATTGCCAACAAATCAGGCCAATGGGTTCACAATCATTGGGAATATTTTGATTCCCGGGACGATTCGCATGCCAAGCTTTATCAGGGGATAGAATATTTGCCGGATGGGTCAGCAGATGAAGCTCTGGGATTTCGGCAGGGTCAAGAACGGCAAGGTCAAGATAGGCGAGAAGATCTCCAGGCGTTTGGGCCTGGAGGACGGAAGCCAGGTCTATTCCACCCTCTTCCGCTACGAGCAGAACGGATCCCGCGGACACGAGATGGTCCTTTCCACCTTCGGACCGGAGAACTACCGTGAGCTGTGCAACCTTACATTTTACATGATCGACGCACCCGGAGCGTGCGCCCAGGCCGCCAAGTTCCTGGCCGACCGCAACGTGGACATCCTGAACTCGGTCTCGGTCAGCATGACCTGTGGCATATCCATGGTCTGGAAGATGCTGGTGGACCTCTCCTACTACGGCGACTCCACCCAGCTGATGGAGGATTTTGCTTCCCTCCGCCGGACGAGCCCCGCGGCCCTGTCCAAGGTCGAAGGCCTGGAGATCAATCACTCTCACATCAGCGACCGCTACACCAAGGGCATGACCGGCCCGACCACCGGACGGATCAAGGTCAAGCCGCTGCGCAAGGTGGCCCGCTCCCCCTCGCTCATAAGCGACGGCAACTTCGCCATTCCCAAGGACTATCTGGAGCATATGGAGGACGTGAAGGAGGGAACCCCGGTCATGATGGTCGGGGACGTGGACTCCTGGGTGCTGTCCATGTCCTTCCTGCCCGAAGGGTGCAGGCTGGCCGAGATATCCTTCGAGATACCGGACAAGCCCGGAGCGATCTACAAGGCCACGGAGGCGCTGGCCGCCCAGGAGGTCAATCTCCTGGCGGTTCAGTCCCGCGTCGTGGTCTACGGACAGATAATGGCCCTGGACCTGGTCGCCGACCTGCACAAGGCGGGAGACCTGGACCAGGTGGTCGCCAAGGTCCTGGACTCCCTGGGCGGGGAGTTCAAGCTCCGCAGCAAGGGGCCGGTGACCTTCTGAGGTCTGCCAGATGCTCATAGGCCGGAAGGTGCTGGTCAAGGACGAGGTGGACTCCACCAATAATATCGCCAAAGCGCTTGCTATCGAGGGCGAACCGGAAGGCACCGTCGTCTCCGCTCTAAAACAAACAGGAGGCAAGGGCCGCACCGGACGCCGCTGGGAGTCGCCGGAGGGCGGGCTTTACCTGTCCATCATCTTGCGGCCAGACCTGCCAGCGCAGGACCTGACGCTGCTCACGGTCCTTTCGTGCCTGCCTGTGGCGCAGGCCATAGAGGAAGTGTGCAAGGTAGTGCCGCGGATCAAGTGGCCTAACGATGTCCGGGTGGACGGAAGGAAGGTGGCTGGCATCCTTACAGAGGT
Organism: Methanomassiliicoccales archaeon; assembly: GCA_041304605.1. Taxonomy (GTDB): domain Archaea; phylum Thermoplasmatota; class Thermoplasmata; order Methanomassiliicoccales; family UBA472; genus UBA472. The sequence goes on along the minus strand of JBFYNB010000026.1, from coordinate 11,593 downwards.
TTGCTACCGCGGCGGCGAGCCGAGGTTCATGGTCTTGGGCATAGGGATCAATTTGAACACCGAACCGTCCGCACTGAACGTCCCGGAGGCGGGAAGCCTGAAGGACATCTGCGAAAGGGACCTGGACCCCGAGCATTTCCTGAACGTCCTGCTGTTCAAGCTGGACGAGTTCTATGAACGGTTCAGGAAAGGCGACCGGAACGTCGAGCTGTACACCAGGTACTCGGAGTCCCTGGGGCAGGACATCGAGGTTCGTTTGGGTGACCAGAAGGTCAAGGGCAGGGGAATGCACCTGGACCCCGACGGGGCGCTCGTTTTCCGTTCGGAGGACGGGATGATCTATCGCGCCACGTCCGTACACGACGTGGTGCCTTTGGACCGCGGTCAGGTGAGGTTCGACAGCAAGTAACGTTCATTAATCATGAGCACGCATAATGAGGGGAACAACATGGGCGAGGACAAGGTCAAGGAACTCCGGGAGATGAAGAAGAGGTCTCGGGCCGGTGGAGGGGCTGAGAGGGTCGAGGCGCACCGCATGCAGGGCAAGATGACCGCCCGCGAACGCGTGGACGCCCTGCTCGATCCGGGCTCGTTCTCCGAGCTGGACACTTTCGTTTCGCACCAGGCCTACCATTTCGGCATGGAAAAGCAGAAGGTCCCCGGAGATGGCGTCGTCACCGGAAGAGGGACCATCGAGGGAAGGCAGGTGTTCGTCTACGCCCAGGACTTCACCGTCTTCGCCGGTTCCGTCGGCCGCATGCACGCCAAGAAGATCTGCAAGGTCATCGACCTGGCGGTCAAGACCGGCTGCCCCATCATCGCTCTTTACGATTCCGGAGGAGCCCGCCTGCAGGAGGGCGTCGACTCCCTGGCCGGTTATGGAGAGATCGTGTTCAGGCACTCCCTGGCCTCCGGCCTCATTCCGCAGATAGCTATGGTCATGGGACCCTGCGCCGGCTCTGGCGTCTTCGCGCCGATGCTCAGCGACTTCGTGTTCATGGTCAAGGACAAGTCCTTCATGTTCATGGTCGGTCCGGACGTGATAAAGGCCGTGCAGAACGAGACCGTCTCGTTCGAGGAACTGGGCGGGGCCAGTGTTCACGCTTCCCGCTCCGGCTCCGCGCACTTCGTGGCCGAGGACGACCTGGACTGCATCAAGCAGGTCAAGAAGCTGATGTCCTTCCTGCCGAGCAACAACCTGGAGCAGCCGCCAAAAAAGCAGATGGGCGACGACCCCGAACGAAGGGAGGACTCCCTGGACACCATCATTCCCGAGGACCCCATGAAGCCCTACGACATGAAGGAGGTCATCCGGAAGGTCGTGGACAAAGGCGAGCTTTTCGAGGTGCAGGAGCAGTTCGCCCGCAATATCATCACCGCTTTCGCCAGGATGAACGGCGGTCCCATCGGTATCGTCGCCAACCAGCCCATGGCCTTGGCCGGGACGCTTGACTCCAGCTCTTCACTGAAGGCCGCACGCTTCGTGCGCTTCTGCGACTCCTTCAACATCCCCGTGGTCACGCTGGTGGATGTTCCTGGCTACTTGCCGAGCGTGGAGCAGGAGAACGGCTCCCTGCTCCGGGATTCTACGAAGCTCCTGTACGCCTACGCGGAGGCCAGCGTTCCGAAGGTCACCCTGGTCACGAGAAAGGCCATCGGCGGAGCCTACTGCGTCATGGGCTCCAAGGCCTTGCGTTCCGATGCCAACCTGGCCTGGCCGACGGCGGAGATAGCCATCGTGGGACCGGAAGGCGCCATCAACATCGTGTTCAAGCAGGACCTGATCATGGCCGATGACCCCCAGGAGAAGAGGGACGTCCTCATCTCAGAGTATCGCAAGCTGTACGCTTCGGCGTTCTTTTCGGCTGAGCGCGGCTATCTGGATGACATCATCGAGCCGAACAACACCCGAATGCGCATCATAGAGGCGTTGGAGATGCTGGACCGCAAGCGCGAGGCCCGCCCGGCCAAGAAGCACGGCAACATGCCGCTCTGAGGTGCTCACATGAAGATCAAGATCATGGATACCGTGCTCAGGGACGCTCACCAGTCCCTGCTCGCCACGCGCATGCGAACCGAGGACATGCTGCCGGCGGCAGCGCTGTTGGACGAGATCGGCTACTGGTCGGTGGAGATGTGGGGCGGGGCCACTTTCGATACCTGCCTGCGTTTCCTGCGCGAGGACCCCTGGGAGAGGATCACGAAATTGAAGAAGGAGATGCCCAACACCCCCTTCCAGATGCTGCTCCGCGGACAGAACGTGGTCGGCTACCGCCACTATTCTGATGACATATTGGAGAAGTTCGTCAAGAACGCCTGCCGCCGCGGCATCGACGTGTTCAGGATATTCGACGCCCTCAACGACCACCGCAACATGCAGATGGCCATGCGCTCCGTGAAGAAGTACGGCGGCGTCGTGGAAGCCTCCATTTCATACACCATCTCGCCGGTGCACACCATCGACGGCTACATCAAGTTCGCCCGCAAGCTGCAGGACATGGGTGCCGACACCATCTGCATCAAGGACATGGCCGGGATGCTGGCGCCGATGGAAGCCTACGAACTGGTCAAGCAGCTTCGCGAGGACATCGGGCTGCCGGTCCACGTGCACTGCCATGCCACTTCCGGCATGGTCATGTCCACTTACACCAAGGCCATAGAGGCCGGGGCCGAGATCGTGGATACGGCCATATCCAGCATGTCCCTGAGCACTTCCCAACCGCCCACGGAGGCGGTCGTGGCCATGCTCCGCGGCACCGAGTACGACACGGGCCTGGACCTGAAGAAGCTGACCGTCATCTCTGATTACTTCGATTCCATCAGGCACAAGTATCACGCCTTCGAGAGCGGCTTCACCGGCATAGACACCAACGTGCTGGTGTACCAGATCCCCGGCGGAATGATATCCAACCTCATCTCCCAGCTCAGGGAGGCCAAGAAGGAGGACCGCCTGGCGGACGTCTATGACGAGGTGCCTAGGGTCAAGGCGGACCTGGGGCATGTTCCGCTGGTGACGCCGACATCGCAGATCGTCGGGACGCAGGCCGTGCTGAACGTCATCACTGGCGAGCGGTACAAGATGGTCACGAACGAGACCAAGAACCTGGTCCGCGGGCTGTACGGAAAGACGCCGGCGGACATAGACCCGGCCATCAGAAAGAAGATCATAGGTGACGAGAAGCCCATCACCGTCCGTCCGGCCGATCTGCTGGAGCCGGAGTTCGAGAGGCTGTGCAAGGAGATCGAGGAGTTCGCCTGCAAGGAGAACATGACCTGCTCCGAGGAGGACGTTCTTTCTTACGCTCTCTTTCCGCAGGTCGCCCTGGACTTCTTCAAGCACCGCCAGATGATGGAGAAGGGCGTGAACCACAGGGATCTGGCGGCGATCGCCGTCCTGTACATGCGCTCCACCGAGAAGCACGCCTCTACCAAGGCCCAGGGCACCGGTAACGTGGACGCCTGGAAGTGCGCGGCGATAAACGAAGCGGTGGGACGCTGGGGGTGGCCTCTGTGAAGCTGCGCATCACCGTCAACGGGCACGATTACGAGGTCGTGGTCGAAAAGAACGGCGGCGATTACCGCGTGGCCATAGACGATCACATCTTCAAGTGCATATTCAAGGACGAAAAGGTGCTGGTGAACGGAGAGGTTGCGCCGATCACCATCGAGGGCGACCTCGAGGCGGGCGCCAAGGTGATGTCCGACGACCGCGTCATGGAGATCAAGCTCCAGCAGGTGCGGGAGATCGAGCACATCGCCCTGGAGGAGAAGGAGGACGGGGGCAGGTCCGAGGGCTCTTCCGGAGCCGTTCTTTCCCCCATGCCCGGCAAGATCATGTCCGTGAAGGTCAAGGTGGGCGATACGGTCGCCGCCAACCAGGTGGTCTGCGTACTGGAGGCCATGAAGATGGAGAACGAGGTGCAGACCGAGGTGGCCGGCAAGGTGAAAGAGGTCAAGGTCAAGGCCGGGGAGATGGTGGAGGGCGGGCAGCCCCTCATCGTCGTGGAGCCTTAGAAGTCCAAGGTCTCCGCGGCTTCCGTCATCTCCGCCCGCATGGCGTTCGCGGAGCAGATGGTCACGCACGCCTTATCGCCGATCAACAGCTCATCGGCCGCCTTGATGATCTGTTCGGCGGTCACCGCGTTGATCTCGGCCAGCTGCTCCTCGATGCTCATCACTTTACCTTTTTCCAGGAATTGCATGAGATGGGAGGTCATGTTCTGGTCCGGACGGCAGGCGTTGCGCAACAGCGATCCTTTCAGGCCGTTCCTGGCCTTCTCCAGCTCCCCCTCGTTCAGCCCTTCCTTCTTGAATCGGGAGAGCTCCTGGCCGAACGTATCGAATAGACGAGGCACATGCTCCATGGATGTCGAGCAGTAGGTCATCAGCACCCCGCAGTCCTGGAAGGTCAGGGGATGCATGCTGATCGAGTACACCAGGCCTTCCACCTCCCTTATCCGGTGATTGAGGCGGGACGAAGTGCCGCCGCACAGCACGGTGGTCAGCATCCCTTGCGCCAAGGACATCTTGTGGGAGGCGGCGTAGCCCGGAACGCCTATGCCGATGTAGGCGCGGTCGGAACCCTTCTCGAAGAAGTTCACCCCGGTGCGCATTACCGGTCTTCTCCGTCTCTTGGGCGCGGCCTTTCCGCCGACCGAATCGAAGCGCCCGGCCCACTCCAGGACCCTTGAGAAATCAACGTTTCCGACCGCGCAGACCACCACGTGCGGCGGGTGATAGTGCGTTCCATGATAGTTCAAAAGGAACTCGGAATCGAAGCCATCGAGGCTTTCCGGGGTTCCCAGTATCGAACGGGAGAGGGGATTTCCCTTGAACATGGACTCGGACATCCTGGTGCGAAGATGCGCCGCCGGATCGTTCATGCGCATGCCGATCTCCTGTTTGACGATGTTGCGCTCCAGATCGACCAGTTCGGGTTCCATGCGCGGGTTCAGGAATACGTCCGAGAGCAGGTCCTCGGCGACCGTCAGCGATTCGTCGATGGTGAAGGCGTAGAAGCAGGTGTGCTCGTGCGTGGTGTAAGCGTTCAGATAGCCACCGGACGCCTCGATCCCCTCGTTGATCTCGCGGTAGTCCCTCGTTCTCGTACCGCGGAACAGCATGTGCTCCAGAAAGTGCGATACCCCGCTCTCGTTCTTCCTTTCGTCACGGGAGCCGACAGTGGCGGCGACGGAGAGCGCCACGGTATGAACGTAAGGCAGGCTCTCCACGATGACCTTGATGCCGCCGGGGGTGCTTCCGACCCTGATGTTCTGGTCCACCCTCCGGCCGTTACCGGACCGTTCCATGAGCGGGATATGGATCCCCCTGATGATAGGTATGTCGCCTTCAGGCCTTTTCAGTCTTTTGCCCCTTACTCCCCTTCCGGCGGCGGAGCCAGCGATACAGGTCCGATTCGTAGCCGTTCTCGTGCCCGCACTGGGGGCACTTCTCATATCGCACGTCAACGGCATTCCAGCCCCGGGTGCGCTGGGAGAACTGGTGGCCGCATTCTTCGCAAGTACGGACCGCTCTCATTTCTTGGACACTGGCTTCTTGTTCAGGTAATCCTTGAGTCCTTCAAGGTCCAGGCGCAGCATGACCATGTCGCCCACGGTCCTGACGTCCTTGCTGAGTATGGTGATCTGTGAGGCTGGCGCCAGGCCCTTCTGGAGGTCCAGGGTCTGCTTGGCGGCCTTGTCCAATTTAATTCCCAGCTTGCTGATCTCCCAGCTCCTGCTGAAGTCGAAATAGACGTTGTCCATGAAGCCGACCTGCTTCCCGTCCTGGCCGACGACCTTCTTGTTCAGCAGCGCACCGGCGGTCACTGGCACCTTCTTGTCGTCCACCACGATCTCCTTGACCTGGTCCATCTTGACCGCCAGGGTCACGGTGTCGCTGATCGAGGATACCTGCGGGGTGGCCACGTAAATCTTCCGCACGCCTATGGCCTTCTTCTTCAAACCCAAGGCGGCCTCGTTACCCTTCCGTACGCTTATCCGGATGGCCGGCACCTTCCAGTTGTCCGTGTCGACCCCGACCCCGTCCACAGTGCCGATGATGATAGCGTCGGAGCTGATGACCTCCTTTCCCATGATGCCCTCTAGTCCTAACATGTTCTCCCTGGCGAGGAACTCCCTAGAACGGTAATAATCCTATCGCCCTGAGATTCCTTTTCCAAGATGATAAGGAGCGGCGCAGTTTCAAATACCTCGGCGGACCGTGCTTGACCTCAGTGCAAAGAGCATGAGCGCAAACAAGGATGGGAAGATCAAGGTCCTGGTTCTTGATGACGAGGCCGATTTCCTCGAGCTTTGCCAGGAGTTCTTGGGCCGGGACGATGGGCTTGACGCGGTCTTCGTGTCGTCGCCCGCCAAGGCGTTGGACCTGCTGGCCGCGGATGATTACCAGGTGGTCGTCTCCGACCACAATCTGCCGGGGATGGACGGGCTGCAGTTCATGCACGCCATGCGCTCCCTGAAGAGGATACCGTTCATACTGATCACCGGACACGGCCGGGAGGGATTGGCCATCGACGCTCTGAGCAACGGGGCGGACTTCTACATGGAAAAGGCAGGCAGCCCCAAGGGAATGTTCGAGCAGTTGCTGCGAGCCATCAAGGCCGTCGGTTCCTCCGTTCGCAACTTGTCCGAGTGTTTGCCGGACCCGTTCCAGGTGTTCAGCCCCGGCGGTACTCTACTGATCAGCAACGGCGGGGAAAGGGTTCTGGCCGCCGCCAGCCGTTAACGGGCCACGGTCCGGCTCTGCTGTCTCATGTACTGCGTCAGATACATGTCCGTGCCGCTGCCGAGCCCGGTCGAACCGCTTCCTTTCCAGCCCCCGAACGGCTGCGCCCCGACCATTGCGCCGGTCGTTGCGCCGCGCGCCCGGTTGGCGTAGCTGACCCCCGTTTCAATGTTCTCGAAGAAGTACTTCACCTCATCCTCGTCCTCCGAATATATCCCTGAGGTCAGACCGTAGTCCACGTCGTTCGCCCGGCGCACCGCGTCCTTCAGGTCGGTGAAGCGCTGAACGCACAGTATCGGGAGGAAAAGCTCGTTCTTTACCAGGAAGTGGTCCTCCGGCAGCCCCGTCACTATGGTGGGCGTGGCGTAGAACCCCTTGGACAGCTTGCCCTTCATCGCTTCCCCTCCGGCGTGCAGCACGCCGTCTATGCGGGCTTGCTGCGAATGCGCCAGATAATCGTCCAAGGCCTTCTGGTGTATTACTGGACCGGTGAACGTCGCTTTTTCCCTGGGATCCCCCACGCGCAATCGGGAAATATGCTTCATCAGGTAGATCATGAACTCGTCGTACACCAGCTCGTGGACGTACGCCCGGGAGCAGGCGCTGCACTTCTGCCCTGAATAACCGAAGGCCGAACTGGCCACTCCGGCGATGGCCTTGGCGAGGTCCGCCTTGTCGGTAACGATGGCCGGGTTCTTCCCGCCCAGCTCGGTGATCACCGGGATCGGATAGCGGCGCAGCGACGAGGCCAGAAGCTTGTAGCCCACTTCCCTAGAGCCGGTGAAGGCGATACCATCTATCTTATCGCTGGACACGAGCTCCTCCCCGGCCACGGAACCGGCGCCGGAGAGCAGATTGATCACGCCTGGCGGAACGCCGGCCCTCTCGTAAACGTCATACAGCATGTGCACCGCCAGCGGCGCCGGGGTGGAAGGCTTGAGCACAGCGGTGTTGCCGGTAATTATCGCGGCCGTGAGCATCCCGGCCGAGATGGCCACCGGGAAGTTGAACGGACATACCACCGCCCAAACTCCGTACGGCCGCATGACGCTGACCGGCCTCTCGTCCGAGTACGCCGGAACTGTCTCCTCTCGGAAACCTTTGCGCGCCTCCATGCGGTCCGCGTAGAACGATATGAAGTCGACCGCCTCGTCCACCTCGCCGACCGCCTCGTAGCGGTTCTTGCCGTTGTCAATGGTTATCGCGGCAGCTATCTCGAACAGCTCGCGGCGCATGATCTCCGCCGCCTTGCGGAAGATCACCAGACGCTTGTCGAGGTCCATGACCGACCAGGTCTGGAATGCCCGGCGGGCGGATGAGATCGCCAGGGCGGCCTCTTTCTTTCCGCCGAGCGAGAACTCCCCTACGACCATATCGGTGTTGACGGGGCTGGTGTCGGTGAAGTGCTTGCCAGTGGTGACGACCTTTCCGTCGATCATGCTCTCATACTTCGTCCGGACCTCCAGGGATTGGACGAACCTCTCCAACGCCCTCTCGTATCTGGTGTGGAAGGACGATTCCTCCCCCGCCTTGACCATGCTCTCGTAGGTGTTCAGGTTCCTGAAGCTCATGACCGCGCCCCCGTGACTCAATAGGACCGATGACGATAATAAGGCATCGAAAATCCCGTTCGCCGGCTAGTGCTGAAAACCGCACAAATTTATATCGTAAGCAACCCGATGGCCTATGTTGTCCTAAGGAGTTGTTCATCTGCCGCCCGAGAAACGCCGCACGAATGCCGAGGAGGTCCTGGAACTAGTTAGATCGAAGCGCCTAGCTCTGCTCTCGGACGTCAACGCCATGCCGGAGGACGCGGTGGCCGGCGTCCGGCGAGATCTGACCGATCTCCTATCCGCGACCGTGCTCTGGAAGGTGGACCTGCGGGCGTGCCTGGACCTGGTCGACCGGGACCTGGCCAAGAAGGCCGGGGTGGAGCCGATGGCCGTTCGTGAACGGAAGATGTGGGAACAGTCCGGTCTGCTGGCCCCGATCGACGAAATGCCTTCAGGCGGACCTTACACGTTATTGCTGGCGCTCCGGGAGGGGCTGGCCTGCCTAATGCTGCGCTTCTGCTTGGATGCGGCGAGGGAGAACATCGATCACGATCTCCGCAGCTCTGACCTGAAGGAAGGAGTACTGCGCGGCCTCGCTTTCGACCTGGGAAGAGGATGGAGCGAGCTCGGGAACGGTTCCGTTCCGGATATCAAGGGAGACGCTTCCTTGCGCTCTTTCCGCTCGGTGAGGCGCGGCCTGTGCCGCGATCTCGGCGTTTCGTCCGCCCAGCTGCCCTTGGGACTAACGACCTCCGATATCGACGTGGCCATTGGGGAGGTGCTGATGGGCGCGCCGGTGACGCTCGACGCATACGAGTTCGATGGGCTCTGCCATGAGTTCCTGTTGCACACGGTTCGCGATCTTTTCGGAGGATGCTTGGTCGCGGAACATGGAATGGGGATGGAGATAGAGCGCCGGAGGTGGCTTAGCGGATTGCCTCACAGGTACGAGCCGCCCGCGCCGGCCGAAGCCAGCAACGCCACCGTGATCGGCCTGGGTTTCCTTGGCGCCTCGTTGCTCTCGGCCCTTGCCATCACGGCCGTCAAGGCCGCCATCGCCCGCAAAGGCGATGTCCATCTGGAATACCCGGAGACGGCTTACGCACTGCCCTGCATAATGGGATGGGACGGGGAGGAGGTCGCCAGCCTGGGCACCTTGCTCAACGTGCTCGAAAGACATTCCTCGTTGCCCTCGGAGATGGGATTGGCGCAAGCGCTGGAGGCCGGACGCTCAGCTATGATCGCCGCCGAGGCGCTCGAGTCGCTCAGATACCTGGACGGGGACCCGCACGCCGGAACCTCGACCGTGGGCTTCGTTCCGGACAAGGTGCTCAGGGAACTCGGCCTGGCGCTGGTGGACGACACCATACCCGGGGCGGCGGTCATCATGGGCATACCGCAGGACCGAAGGCAGCTCATTTCCACGGTTCGCGAGCTTCAAGCCCGGGGCATGCTGATCATGGCCGCCGACGAGGTCGTCAAGGTCCTTCAGGAGAACGAGGTGCAGATGGGGCTAGGCATGATGCTCTACCCCCTGGGCAACTTCACGCAATTGGTCCATTCCCTTGACTTCGTGGTCCGCGCCGCCCTGTCCTTCGGAGGGGTGCAGAAAGGGGATTCCGAAAGATTGTCAGCGTACCTGGCCAAACGGCCTAAAGCGTTCGTATTGCACTACGGACCGCTGGACGCCAGCCGAGCGTCGCTGGCCCTGGCTGCGCTCCTGCACCACGTGCCGATCGTCACTGACCAACTGGTCGAGGGCGTTCCCGACCTGCTCTTCCACAAGGGGCCGGCGGACATGCTGCAGGGCGGCCTGGAATCCAGGGACATCAGGACGGCCGTGACGTTGGTGGACATCCCGGTGCCCTTCGGCCCGGCGTTCGAGGGCGAGACGGTCAGAAGGCCGGACACTTACTTTGAAGCGGGAGGCGGCCGCACGCCGTCGTTCGAGCTGCTGAAGATGCGCCCGGAGGAGCAGGTGAAGGATGGCGCGATAATCGTCATCGGACCGGACGTGGACCGCCTTCCCGAGGGCTCGCAATCCCCGTTCGCGATACTGGTGGACGTTTTCGGCAAGCGCATGCAGGAGGACTTCGAGTCCGTTATGGAGCGGCGCATCCACCTGTACCTGAACTTCGCCGAGGGCGTGTGGCACACCGGGCAGCGCAACATGAACTGGTTGCGCCTGAGCAAGAGATCGTTCAAGGCCGGCTTCCGCCTGGAGCATCTGGGACGGATACTGGTCACCAAGCTCAAGGAGGAGTTCGGGAACATCGTTTCCCGAGTGCAGGTCACCATCGTCACGGACGAGTCTGAGCTTAAAAAAAGGATGCCGGAGGCCTTCGCCTCCTATCAGCAGCGCGAGGAACGAATGGCCGGGCTGACCGATGAGAGCGTTGATACGTACTACTCATGCCTCATGTGCCAGTCTTTCGCCCCGGACCACGTCTGCATCATCACCCCGGAGCGCCTCGGACTATGTGGCGCGATAAACTGGCTGGACGCCAAGACCGGGAAGGAGATCGTTCCGTCCGGACCGAACCAGCCCATAGCCAAAGGCGAGGCCGAGGACGAAGGAAAGGGATCATGGAAAGGGGTGAACGAGGCGGTGGCCGCTCTGACCCGGGGAAAGATCACCAGGTTCTGCGCCTACAGCATGATGGAGGACCCCATGACCTCCTGCGGCTGCTTCGAGGTCATCGTGGCCATGAGCCCGGACATGCAGTCCGTGGTCGTCGTCAATCGAGAATTTCCGGACATGACCCCGGTGGGCATGAAGTTCTCCACCTTGGCCGGGAGCATAGGCGGGGGAAAACAAACTCCCGGATTCATCGGCATTGGACGCAAGTACCTGGTGAGCAAGAAGTTCATCTCCGGGGACGGGGGCTTCCTGCGCATCTCCTGGATGCCTTCATCGCTCAAGGAGAGCATGAGGGAAGAGCTTATTAATAGGGCCAGGGAATTGGGAGCGCCAGACTTCCTGGACAAGGTGGCTGACGAGACCGTCGTCACCGACGCCGAGGGTCTGATGCAATGGATGATCAAGGTGGGCCACCCCGCTTTGGGGCTGCCCCCGCTGCTTTGAGGTGTGAAGATGGAAGTGCCGGTGCCGAAGGAGAAATGGACGGGGTCGATCGGAGAGATGGAGCTTGGAGCTTCCCTGGAAAAGGGCGGATCGCGCCGCTCCCTGCGCTTAGGCGGCAACAAGGGCCTCCCCTTCCTTTCGTTCGAGGACCCTGCCAACCGCAAGGTCGCTCTGGCCGGTTTTGTCGCCGACTCCCTGGAAGATGTTC
>JBFYNB010000025.1:0-19694 GCA_041304605.1 Methanomassiliicoccales archaeon | reverse complement strand
GTGCTGCACTTGGGGCAGGCGACCATGGCCGCAGCGGGTGCCGCTGGGGCGGTCGGTGGAGCTTGGCCAGCCGCCGGCGCCGTCGCCCCCTGCCTCATGGCATCCACCATCATGTAACCCGCACCGAAACCTGCGCCAACGCCTACGCCCGCCGCGGCGGCCCCGCCCGAGGGGTTGGAGGCCGCCTCGCGCATGGCCTGACCGGCCTGGTATGTGGCGTAGTTCGTGTTCAGGATCTGCATGGAGGCCCGCATGTCCACCGCCTTCTGGACCTCGTCCGGCAGGGAGATGTACATCCCGGAGACCTTGTCGATCAGAACGCCGTAAAGCTCGAAGTGGTCCTTGGCCTTGGCCAGCACCACCTGCTCTATGTTCATGAGCTGGCTGGCCAGGTCGGCAACGCCCATGCCCTTGTTCTTCAGCTCGCCGATGGCGTTGTAGATCAGCACCACCATCTGCTCCTTGATCCTTTCCTCCACGTCCGCGGAGGTGGTGAAGTTGAAGGTGCCCACGAACTGGTTGACGAAGTTCTCTGGAGCGCCTACCTTGTAACGGAACTCGCCGAAGACGCGCAAATTAACCATTCCAAACTCCGCGTCGCGGAACTGGTAGGGCTGCTTGCTCCCGTACTTGCCGTCGAAGGCCCTCTTCTGCAGGTAGACGATCTCGGCCTGCTGCTTCGCACCTGACAAGGCCTCGATGACCTTGCCGATGATTGGCGCGTTCAACGACGTCAGAGCGTAACGGTCCGGGCGGTCCAGGTAAGCGAGCGCCTTCCCGTCCCGGTAGAAAACGGCGATCTCGTCCTCGCGCACCACGATGTTGTCGTTGAACTTTATGTTGCGGGGCATGCGGTACATTATGTTGTTCCGCTTGTTCCCGTCCTCCCAGTTGAATGTCTCAGCACCGATCAAGCTCATGTGATCACAGCCCCGTTCCAGTTATGGCCGCCTTGCGCCGCTTGAAGCGGCTCTCCAGCCCGTCGACCCTGGTCCGCACCGTTTCCACGGCGTCACGAAGGTCGGCGTCATTCCCAGACCTCACCATCTCAGGCACCTTGATCAAGGCGTCGTCTATGAAGTTAAGGCTCTCGATCATGGAAGCGTCGTACTCGTAAAGCTGGTTGAGCTCATCGTCCTTGATCTTGATGTCGGCGGATATCCCCGAATAGCCAACCTCGGCGTGCAGGATCTCTCCCTCGACCCTTTTCATGGCGTTGACCACTCCGCCCATTTCCTCCAGGGCCTTGGACATAGGGTTCTCCCTGACCAATGCTCTTCTAGCATCCTCCAGCTGGGACCTCTGCAATCCCAGCCTCTTGGCCAGTTCGGCCCTGAGCATGCGATCTGAGTCCCTGAGGTCCTCCCTGATCCTATAACCACGGAATCCCGGGACGACCATTTGGATCTTTTTGAGCAATCCGCGGTCGTCTTCCACCCTATCCCTTATGTCTGGCAAAGGAATCCCTTCTCCTGCCGTGGATATTGTAGGGTCTGATTAAAAATGTTGGCCTATTTGCGACCTTTGAGGTACTCCTCGACCGAGCCCCACTTGCTCAGGAACCGCCTAGCCAACAAATAGCCGATCAACGCAAAAGGTATGATAAGCAGGAACGATAGCAGGGAGTCAGTGAGGAAGTATAGAACGTCGGCTAATATTATCCCTACTGCCGCTCCACATATGGTACCTAGCCAAAGGATATTGAGAGCCAATTAACGCACCTCTTCCCAAGTATTACATTATTAGATAAGGACGTTTCGAAAACGCTTCATAGACAAATGATTAGTATTGATGGCTGCATAGATTATATATTTAGACGTTTGAATATCCTGGATTTATATTACATGCTCATTTATCTAAACTTACTCCGATAACATTCATATACGAACATCATATGCCATCGTGTCAAGTATTAGCAAGGGGAGTGAGATCACCTTGAACATAATTGAGAACAGCAGATCGACCACCGGAACCAAGACTCGTGTGCCAGATATCAGCCCTGTGAACGGGATGTGCCCTATATGCGTGGAGGATTGCAACGTCCTCTGCGAGGTGGGCAAATCCGCCTTCCGGGGACGTGAGGTCCTTTACCCTATGCCCGAATATTTCGGGAAGAGTACCGCCGCCTCCAACAAGGAATTCCACCTCGACTGGTCGCATTTCCAGATCATGGCCGAGCTCATCGGTGCATATGGTATCGAACCTTCACCGGACAAGGCCTTCTTCGAGAATGTAGATATCACCACCGCCGTGGCCACCAGGTCCAAGAAGCCCATCAAGCTCAAGGTGCCGCTGGTCATTGCCGGTTTGGGATCTACCGCGGTCGCCAAGCGCCACTGGGATGCCATGGCCAAGGGTGCGGCCATGAGCGGTGTGATCCAGACCGTGGGCGAGAACGTCTGCGGAATGGACCACGAATCCGTGTACACCAAGGGAAAGGTCACCAGCTCGCCGGACCTGGCCTTCAGGGTCAAGTCCTACAATGAGCTCTATGACGGCAAATATGGCGGCATCGCCGTGCAGACCAATGTCGAGGACCAGCGCGGTGGCGTCGACGAGTACGCCCTCAGCAAGCTGGAGGTCGACATCATCGAGAGGAAGTGGGGACAGGGAGCCAAGGCCATTGGCGGAGAGGTTCGCCTGACCACCCTGGAACGCGCTTTGGAACTGAAGAAGCGCGGATACCTGGTGCTGCCGGACCCCGAGGACAAGGAGGTCCAGGAAGCGTTCAAGGCCGGCGCCTTCAAGAGCTTCGAGAGGCACTCCCGCGTGGGATTCCCGGAGCACAAGTCCTTCGTGGAGGACGTCGAGAACCTGAGGTCCCAGGGCGCCAAGTACGTGTTCCTGAAGACCGGTGCCTATAGGCCGGAAGTAGTGGCGTTCACCATGAAGGCCGCCTCCGAGGCGAAGATCGACATGCTGACCTTCGACGGTGCGGGCGGCGGTACCGGCATGTCCCCGGTACCGATGATGAACGAGATGAGCACCCCCACCGTGCACCTCCAGGCGCAGATGATGATGTGCGCCCAGGTAATGAGGAAGAAGGGCAAGTTCATTCCGGACCTGGTCATGGCCGGCGGGTTCGTGAACGAGACGCAGATGTACAAGTCCATGGCCATGAGCAGCCTGGGCGATGAGCCTCTGATAAAGGCCATCGCCATGGCCCGCGCCCCGCTGCTGACGGTCATGAAGAGCGCCAACTTCCTGAAGCTGGCCGAGACGAACTCCCTGCCCAGCAGCTTCACCGCCGCCTACGGCAGCGATCCGAAGAACTTCTTCATCGCCGCCCAGGACCTGGAGCACCGCTACCCCAACAAGAAACTGGGCACGGACATCCCCTACGGCGCGGTAGGCGAGTACACCTACTTCGTGGACCGCCTGGGAGAGGGTCTGAAGCAGCTGATGGCGGGAAGCCGGAAGTTCACCCTGAAGAACATCCAGCGCAGCGACATCGCTTCCCTGACCCCCTACGCCCAGAAGGTCACCGGCATCGAGACGCTGGAGAACATGGCCGAGCGGGTAATGATGCCCATGCTCGAGAAGTGGTGAAAGCCCCCTTCCAAATCATTTCCTGAAACCCCTTTCATTATTTTCTCCAAGGAAATTTATTTAAATGCGTATTCCCTAATAATATCGTTCCGCGGCCGTTCCAACGTTCCGCCGGACGAATAGGAGGAGAAACGCGAAGTGGGGTTCAAGGCCTTCATTGGCCGCCCAAACCCCTTCCAAACCCTTTATCAGGCTGTTTTGTCCCGGATGAACATCAGGAACAGCGGAACGGATACCAGCTGCAATCCTACGGATATGGCGATCATGGCCGGGATGGACATGTCGTAGAGCATGCCCAAGGCCAGGGACCCTGCGAACCAGAACATTCCGAACACGGTGTTGTAATAACCGTATGCCGTGGCCCTCCGGCCTACCGGCGCCAGGTCGGCCACCACCGCCCTCATTATCGACTCTTGCGCACCCATCCCCAGGCCGAACAGGCCCATTCCGGCCGCGATCAGTATCATCGAATCGGAGAAGGCCATGATCGGGAAGAAGGCGGCCGGGATGATCACGAGCAGCAGTACCTTCGGCCCTCCGCGATCGAACAGCTTGCCGAGCACCATCGCCGATATGGCATCGGCGCCCATGGCGAGCGCGTAGAGCAGCGGGATGACCATCTCGTCGCCGAGGGCGCGATTCTGAACGTGGTAGGCCACCAGGGGATAGTCGATATAACCAGCGGCCATGAAGGCGGCTGCCAGTGCGTACAACCAGAAGCGCCGGGGGAGCACGGCCTTCTCCAATGGCTTGGGGGGCTCCATCAGCTGAGGCTTGGGGTACTTTCTATAAGTGTAATAGAGCACGGCCAAGGTCAGCAGGGCCGGGATGCCCATGAGCAGGAAGGCCATGGAATAGTCCCCGCCGGACCAGAACACCAGGAATATGGAGACCGGCCCGATCATGGCTCCGACGGACGAGAGCGCTTCCTGCACCCCGAAGGCCCAGCCTCGGCCGGTCTTTGTGGCGGCGTGAGACAGCATGGCATCGCGGGCTGGCGCTCGTATAGCCTTGCCCATGCGCTCCATGACGATCAATATGGCGACCATGTACCAGTCGCCGGTGAATGCCAGTAAAGGGATCGCCAGAAGGTTCATGGCGTAACCGACCAGGACTATCGTCCAATATCGGCCGGTGCGGTCGGTGATGTGGCCGGAGACCACTCTCCATCCGTATCCGATGAACTCCCCGAAGCCGGAAACGAGGGCTACGGTGGCCGCGGTCGCCCCTAGGGTCTTCAGATAGGAACCGCTGATGCTCTTGGCGCCCTCATAGGACATGTCCGCGAATAACGAAACAACGCCGAGAAGCAGAATGAAAACGGTGGCGTAACGAAGGGACTGGCTTTCGCTGACGCTAGCGCTATCCCTCCCTCCACCCAGCCATTTGCGTATGTTCACTGGCGCATCCCATCCCTAGGTGCGTTAATACTGGCTTAGGAGATTGAGGGGCCGTCATATAATACTATCAGAGTCACCTGATATTTCTTTGACCGGGAATAGATAGATTATCGAGGAGCTTCGTTAACGTCATTTATGGCCGGACCTACCAACCGCCTCGCCGCGGAACGCAGCCCTTACCTTTTGCAGCACTCGCACAATCCCGTGGACTGGTATCCCTGGGGAACGGAAGCTTTCGAGGCGGCGAAGAGGCTGGATAGACCGATCCTGCTGTCGATAGGCTACTCATCCTGCCATTGGTGCCACGTAATGGAACGGGAATGCTTTGAGGATGTCGACGTGGCGAAGATGATGAACGACTGGTTCATCAGCGTCAAGGTGGACCGGGAGGAGCGGCCGGAGGTAGATAGCCTGTACATGAAGGTCTGTCAGATGATGACCGGAGGCGGCGGCTGGCCTCTGACCATCCTGATGACCCCGGAGCGCGTCCCATTCTGGGCCGGAACATACCTTCCCAAGCGATCCCGGCAGAACATTCCGGGCATGATGGACCTTCTGCCGGCGGTGCACCGGACCTGGGAAGAGAGGAAGGAGGACATCAAGGAGGTCACGGTCAAGGTCCTGGAGATGCTTGATTCGTTCGAGAGGGACCCTATCGAGGGCGATGTGTCCGAACTGCTAGATATGACGATGCAGCACATGAGCGAGGATTTCGAACCCCGATACGGCGGATTCGACGGGGAGAGAAAGTTCCCGTCCCCGCACAAACTGCTGTTCCTGTTGCGCATGTTCCGGGAGAGAAAGGACCAGAAGGCCTTGGACATGGCCATCATGACCCTGGACAACATCGTCCGGGGAGGGATAAGGGACCACTTGGGAGGCGGTTTCCACCGATATTCCACGGACCACCGCTGGCATCTGCCGCACTTCGAGAAGATGCTCTACGACCAGGGGCTAATTCTGATGGCCTTGGCCGAGGCCTACGGCGTGACCGGAGATGCCGAGCACCGGCAGGCCGGGCAGGAGCTGGTTCGTTACGTCAAGCGGGACCTGACCTCCCCGGACGGCGGTTTCTATTCCTCGGAGGACGCCGACTCCGAGGGCGTGGAAGGAGCGTATTACGTCTGGAGGTACGAGGAGCTTTCCTCTCTCCTATCCTCCGATGATCTGGCTAGGTTCAAGGAACTGTACGACATCTGGGATTCGGGTAACTTCAGGGACGAGGCCACCCGTACCAAGTCCGGGCTCAATGTACTGCATCGCACCAAGACCATCAGGGAGTTCGCCTCGTCAAAGGGTTTAGACCCCAGGGAGACCTACGATTGGGACAGAAGAACACGGGATGCGCTCATGCTGAAACGCCAGGACCGGCCGCGTCCGGCCCTGGACGACAAGATATTGACCGATTGGAACGGACTCATGGTGGCGGCATTGTGCCGTGCGCATCGCCAATTGGGGTGCGAGGACGCCCTACCCCTGGCCCGCCGGGCGCTGGACTTTCTGGAAGAGCGCATGTTCAAGGACGGGGTCCTCTATCACAACTATCGCCAGGGTGAGGTGGGCGTGGCCTCGCTGCTAGACGACCACGCCTGTCTGGCCTGGGCCCATCTCGAGATGTACTTCGCGACCTTGGAGAAAAAGCACTTAGAAAGATGCCTGGACATCGTGGAGGAGATGATGGTGCATTTCCTTGACCGGGAGGATGGTGGATTCTTCCTATCGCGGGAGGACCCCGACCTTCTGATCCGGGTGAAGGACCTCTACGACGGGGCATCCCCTTCCGGTAACTCGGTGGCGTATTACGTGCTTGTGCAGCTGGCCGCCCTTTTCAACGACCCCCGGTTGGTGGATGCCCTGGAAGGGGTGGAAAGGCATTTCATGCGCGAACTGCGTTTGACTCCGTCCGCCTACGCCATGTTCATGTGCGGCGTACTGATGAAGAAAGAATCACGCATACTGGAAGTGTTCGGGGCGTCTGATCCCTGGTTCCCGGGTTACCACCCGCACCTCCTTACCGTCAAGGCAGAGCATCTGGAAGGCCAGCCTTTGCTTCCGAACGGTTATAGGCTGTGCATGAAGGGCACCTGCTTGCCGGAAACGGGTGACAGAAGGGAGATCGAGAGGCTACTAGAGTAGATCGAAGGCGGCGGCTAGCGCGCCATCCTCGGCCTTGGTGACCGTGGATGCGGTGCCGATTATTATGGCGTCCCCCTCGCGCAGGTTGAACTTCTCGTGGAGAAGCTTGGCCAGGGCCGGGTCGTGCTCATCGATGACGTAGTCCGGTGGAACGGTCAGCTTGCCGTCCTTCACGATCAGGGTGGTGGCGCCCTCCGCCCCGGCCATGATGGCCGAGTCGCGCTGCTCCACGCCCAGCTTGATCTTGTTGCCGTTGTTGCTCATCTGTATCGCGACGCATTCCTTGCCCAGCGCGATCGAGCCGTGCCCGATGTCGGCGATCTTTATCGGAAGGTCGGAGAGGAAGGCGTTTCCGTGGCGGGTGATCTTAACGCCGGTCTGGCGAATATCGATCATGTCCAGTCCACGGAGGTATTCGATTATCGTGCGCATGCTGCCTTCGCCGATGCCCACCGCGTCCGCTATCTGCTTGCGTCCTTTGCGTTTCTGGTCCGATAGCACCATCAGCGTGCGGTACACGTGATGGTTGCCGAAACGGTGGACCGGACCGTAGCGGGGCAGATCGACGAGCTTCATGCCTCAGAATACCGTGACCTGTCCTTTTACAACTTTCTCCGTGACCCTGCCGATGTTCTCCAACCACTCGTCGGAAATGGCGTAGGCCTCCTTCTGCCACTTGGCCGCGTCTGCGCCAGGGGCCAGGAACAGCTGCACGCTGCAGGTCTCCGGGTCACTGATGGGACGGCCTATCTGGGACAGGATGCGCACGTCGGCCTCGACGATGTTGCCGTTGCTCTTCTTGACGATGTCGTTGGCGATCCAGTTGGCCAGGATGTTGTACATCTTGCCCACGTGGGTGATAGGGTTCTTTCCGGCGGATGCCTCCATGGACATGGTGCGGTACGGGGTGATGATCCCGTTCATGCGGTTCCCGCGACCGACGGAGCCGTCGTCCCCGTTCTCGGCGCTGAGGCCGGTGACGGTCAGATAGAAGTTGCCGGTGGCCGGGTTGTCGGCGTGGTTGACGTCCAGGTGAAGGTCGTAATCGGTGTACTTGGTGGCGTTGTCCAGTACCCTCTCCCTCATCTCCTCGATGACGCTCGCGTAGTGGTCGGCGTCCGGTATGTAGCGGTCGACCATGGCGCAGGCGATGGTCATGTTGATCTTCTTCCCGTGGCGGGAGCACATGACCTTTACGTCCTCCCCGGTCTCCTTGAGCTTCTTCTTCATCGCGCCGTTAACGTACTTCTCGGTCTCCAGGCAGACCAGCTCGGTGTCCGAATAGGGGGCGAAGGAGCAGCCGAAGGATGTGTCGTTGGCCAGCAGGCAGTGGTTTCCGTGCCCGTCCATCTTGCACTGGTCCTTGAGGGCCTCAAAGTTCTTGATCAGGTCGAAGGAACCCTTCCCGATGCGGCAGTCCACGGTTATGTGGCGGTTGACGTCAAGATTGGGGAAGCGCTTGAGATATTCCTTGGTGGCGTTGATGGCCGTCGTGCTGTAGGGAAGGCGCTCACCGTTGACCTGGGTGATGGCACGTCCGGAAAGCATGATGTGTATGGGTTCCAGTACCTCTCCGCCTCCGAACTTGGGGGAGCTCTGTCCGCCCACGACCTCGTTCTGGTCGGTGTTGTGGTGCAATATCTCCCCGAACCTCTCCAAGTACATCTTGCACAAGGCCAGGGAAACGGCCTCCGCGATACCATCGGATATGCTGTCCGGATGGCCAATACCTTTCCTCTCCACCAGTTCGATGTCCTGTAGGGCGAGAGGGACGGCCTTCATTGTCTCGACCACGATGTTCTTGGATGCCTTCTTGGGAGAAACCTTGCGGCCCACCGTCTTGGCGGTGGCCTTCGCCTTTGCGCTTACCTTAGCCATGAATGATTCACCTTGTTGTGAGCAGGGACCCGTAAGGGAACCTGGATGGACCTGGAAATTCCTAGTTTGATATAAGGGTGATTGACTCAAATATTCATATATGAATAATGATATCGTTTCAACATGAAGTTCCCTCCGGAAGGTGAGATAAAGCGGCTGCGCAAATCCCTTGACATCACGCAGCAGGAGCTGGCCAAGCTCAGCGGAGTAAGCCAGTCCACGATCGCCAAACTGGAAAGAGGGAGCATAAAGGGCAGCTACGAAGCGGTCACCAGAATATTTACCGCCCTGCAGGACGAGTCCCGCCGACACTCCAAGGCCAGCACGGCAGGCGACCTGGCCACCAGGGAGATAGTGGGCGTGCAATCCAACGAACTGGTGAAGGCCGCGACCGAACTCATGCGCTCCTCCGGCATATCCCAGATGCCGGTGTTCCTGGGCCGCCAGCACGTGGGAAGCGTCAGCGAGAATCAGATCCTTTCCCGGCTGAGGGACGGGGAAAGGATGGAGACCATCGTCGAACTGAAGGTGAGCGACATCATGGAGGACGCCTTCCCTATAGTCAATGAAGGCACCCCGATAGAGGCGGTGACCGCCCTGCTCAGCAGTTCCCATGCGGTCATGGTCGGGAAGAACGGAAGCATGACCGGCATCATAACTTCGGCCGACCTGCTCAAGATGCTTTGAATAATATTCTCAAAAGAATTAACGGTCCGTGCGCAGAACGAATGAATCCAGATCGTTCGGTATCGTCGTGTTCTCGAATATTCCACGTGCTTCGTCCAGAAGGACATCGACCTCATCGTATCGCCCGCTGATATGCACAAGATACAATGCGCCGACCAAGGAATCCCTTGCCCGTTGGGCCGCGTCCCGGGCCGTGCTGTGCCCGAACTCCCTAGCCTTGGCTTCCAGGTCGGAAGCCACGGTGGCCTCGTGGATCAGAACGTCCGCGCCCGCGCAGGCCGATTCCAGTTCCGGGCAGGGAGCTGTGTCCCCGCTGTAGACCAGTCGGAGACCTTTTCGTGACGGTCCCATCACCATGTCCGGGGTGACCGTTGACGTTCCCACCTTAACTGAACGACCTTCGACAAGGCGGGAGAAGCTCGGGCCTTCCTTGACCCCTAGCGCCTTAGCCTTCTCCGGGTCGAAACGACCCGGGCGATCGTCCTCCTGGAAAGCGTAGCCTAAGGCCGGGGTGGTGTGGTTGGCCTTGAAAGCGATGACCTTGTATCCATCTCCGTTCACCGCGTCCCCCGGAGATAGGTCGTGGCCTTCGACCTGGTACTTGCGGTCGAAGACACCCAAACCCAGGATGTTCCGTACCATTTCCTTCGTACCTTCCGGTCCGTAGACGTTCAGGGCGGTCTCCCGCCCGTAGAAGTTCATGGACTGGATGAGACCGGGCAACCCCAGGAAATGGTCGCCGTGATGATGGGTAATGAAAATGCTGGTGATCTTCATGAAAGAGACCGAGGAGGCCATGAGCTGCCTTTGGGTGCCTTCCCCGCAATCGAACAGGAGGACCTCGGGACCCAAGCGCAAAGCTATGGACACCGTGTTGCGCTTGGTGGTCGGGACGCTCCCGCCCGTGCCCAGGAATGTGATATCCACGGCTACCTAAACCCCCTTGGGAGCTATAACGCCTTTCTCCTTCTTGCTCAGGAAGCCGTTGCCCACGATGAAGACCACGAAACCGATTATGGCCAGTCCGGTGGCGATGTACATGGAACCGTGGTAACCTAGGGCGAAGACGGTGGCCCCGCCCACCAGCGCGCCTATGATGGCCGATATGCTCAGGAAGGACTGCAACAGCCCAGAGGACGTTCCCTTCTCCTCGTTCCTCTCCATCAGATACTTTATGGAACCGACGTAGAGGCAGGACCAGGCGGCGGCGATGGATACCTGCATGGGAATTATCTCCTCCGGCCGGGTGGCCAGAGTATACGAGGGGAAGGTGATTATCGAGAATATGAAACCGGCCAGCACCAGATGGTAGGTCTTGAACCGGTCTATGAAGCGCATGAAAATGTACTGGCCGACGGCGTTTATGCCGTAGACGAAGCCAATGAACAGCGGGGTCGCCCCCAGGTCCGCCAAGAACAGGGGATAAACGACCCATATCATGTTGGCGCCGGTGTGCCTGAACATTATCGATAGATATACCGGGTAGTTGTGCCTGATCATCGCCGCCGGAAACAGCGGTACCTCGTGCACCTTCTCTCCGACGAACATGAGGCGGGTGGATATGAAGTACGCCGCCAGAAGCATCAGCCCGCTGGCCAGGAATATCTCGTAGTAGATGGTGAGCATCCCGGCGATGAACGTGCCTATGCCGAAGCCCAGGCTTCCATAGGCGGTGAACTTGCCTATCTTACCTTCCGTCTCGTACACGTACGTCAGCAATGCGGAAGGATAGATGCCGGCGCAAAGCCCGATCATGACCCGGACGACGGCGATGGTCTCCTTGCTGTTGGCGAAGATCAGAAGGAACAGCGCAATGGCCGTTAGCGCGAGTCCGCCCTGCAGGTACAACTTCCGGCCGTGCACGTCGGACGCCCGCCCGAATATGTATGACGAGGCGAAAAGTGCCAGATTGAAGGAGGCGGTTATGATGCCGATCTCCATCGTGTTGGCCCCGAGCTCGTCCCTCAGCATGTTGGGGATGAGCAGGGCTGCGCCGGACAACCCGGCACTGGAGAGCAACTGGATATAGCCTGCCTTCATGGTCCGGGGGAATCCTTAAAGGATAATATTCTTTGCTTAATCACCTTCCAAGGGATCCCAGCTCGCGGTCCTTCCGGGAGACCTTCTTGTACTCCCGATAGTGGTCCTTGCACAGGTGAACGCGCTTCAATCCTTCGTCGACCTTGAGCTTGGCTTCGCTGGCCGCGTCCCCGGAGATGGAGCGCTCGGCCTCGGAACCGCATCCCTTGACATCGCAGGCCTTGCTGACCTTGATAGCGTGACGAGCTTCCGCCATGGACCTGGAACCTCCCTTACGGATATAATACGATTGCTCCCTCCGGGGATATGCTTATTGCCTTAGCGACGAATCGATGCACATGAGCGACCGACGCAAGGTCCTGGTGTGTGTTGACGGTTCGGAGAACTCCCTTAGGGCGGTGGAGTACGCCCGCGACCTTCTGGTCTCGGCCGACGCCTACGTCACCCTGCTGGTGGTGGTGACGCCCATGGACTGCGATTACTTCATGGAGAAGACCGCCCCGGTTTGTGATGTGGATGCCATTGCCAAGGCCAAGTCCCGCGCCGCGGCGTCGATATTCCGGGAATCGGGAGTTGACCACTGCCTCAGCGCCCTGACCGGGAATCCTGCGGACGTGATACTGAAGATGTCCACCAAACATCACCTGGTGGTCATGGGAAGAAAGGGATCGGGAAGCTCGCCAGCTCTGCCCATGGGAGCGGTTTCAGGACAGGTGAGCCAGAACATCAAGGTGCCGCTGCTGCTGGTCCCTTGACCTGAGGGAGAATCCAAAGTATTTTTAGCCCGGGGACCTTATCCAGACCGTTCCGAGGTCATAAAAATGGTCAAGGTAGCCCCGTCGATACTTTCCGCTGATTTCGCCCGTTTAGGCGAAGAGGTCCGCCGAGTCGAAGCGGCCAAGGCCGACTGGGTTCACGTGGACGTCATGGACGGGGTGTTCGTACCAAACCTGACCATAGGGCCGGAGGTCATCAAGGCCTTGCGCCCGCATGCCAAGATCCCCTTTGACGTGCACCTTATGATCGAGATGCCCGAGAGGTACGTGGAACGCTTCGCGGAGTGCGGAGCGGATTATCTCACGGTCCACGTGGAGGCGACCCACGACGTGAAGGGAGTTCTTTCACACATACGGCGCCTGGGCATGAAGGCCGGTATATCTCTGAACCCAGGGACCGAACTGGCCACGGTGGAGCCTTACTTTGATGACATAGATCTGCTGCTGGTCATGACCGTGCAGCCCGGATTCGGCGGGCAATCCTTCCGTTCGGAGGTGCTGCCGAAGATATCGCGGGCGCGCCAGATCAGGGACGAACGGAAACTCGATTTTGAGATCGTCATAGACGGCGGCATCAATCGGGAGACCGGAAGACTGTGCGTGGAGAGCGGGGCAACCGTGCTGGCCGCCGGATCGGCTCTTTTCAAGGCCAAGGACATGGCGGCGGAGATCGAACTTTGGCACAAGTATTAAAGGCGTTTTCCAATAGCAAGTATAATAACGGTGAACCGGAATCTAGGGCGGTCCTTGTCGTATTTAAACGATAGGGCTCTACACATCGTGGGAATGGTCCGATCATGGCGCGAATAGGTTCCAAGAAATCACTGGTGGCCAAGCTGGGAATAAAGGAAGGCCAAAGAATTCGAATTATAAACGCCCCTTCCAAGTACGACGTGGCCCTCGGGCGCCTCCCCAAGAACGTGGTCGAGGCCGGCAACGGGGACAGCGAACTGGATTTCATACAGTTGTTCACTTCCTCCGAGGAAGAGCTGCGCCGGGAGTTCCCCAAGCTGATGCGCACACTGAAGAAGGAAGGCATCTTCTGGATCTCCTACCCCCGGACGTCCTCCAAGATCGATTCCGACCTGGTCGGGGTCACGGTCCGCGAGGTCGGCACCGGACACGGCATGGCCGAGGTCAAGATCTCCTCCTTGGACGAGGATTGGGCTGGGATAAAGTTCGTGAACAAGAAGAAAGAACTGGACTGAGCGCAGCAAAGTTCATATCGAACGGTCAGCAATCCGGGGTGCGATGTACATGAAGATGTCTGGAAGGCAGATGGTGATTTTCCTCACTGTCATCGTTCCACTGTTGTTCCTTTTGGCCGCCCTCGTAATAACGCCCAGCATCTGGGTGATCATGCTGGCCTTGATCTGGCTGGGTGTAGGGCTCACCATGCTCTACATACCCAAGGCCGAAGACTGATCAGACCTTCCGGCCGAAGGCCACCTTTCTTTCCACCCGGGTGATTCGGACCTTGACCGTCTCCCCCGGTGTGGTGTCCGGGACTATTATCACCAGACCTTCTATCTTTCCTATCCCGTCCCCCCTCTCGCCTATGTCCGTTATCGCCACCTCGTAGATCTGGCCTTCCGTCACCGGCCTCCTTCCGGGATCACCGTGCTCGTCGCTCATGTTTAAATCATTCGTGGCTTGGACAATAACTTTATGGCCGAGAAGGATAACCTATCGATCACAATGGGCGTGAACCTATCCGATCTCGTTCTGGCCAAGGACCTGGAGACGCAGGAGCTGATGGGAAGGACCGTGGCCATCGACGCCTATAACGCGATATATCAGTTCCTTTCGGTGATCAGGCAGCCGGACGGAACTCCTCTGATGGACCCCCGGGGAAGGGTCACTTCCCATCTGGAGGGCTTGCTGAACCGCAACGCCAATTTTGTGGAGATGGGGCTGCGCCCTGCCTACGTGTTCGACGGCATCCCGCCGGATAAGAAGGACGCCACCATCCGGGAACGTAGGGAGAGAAGGGAATCCGCCAAGAAGGAATGGGAGCAGGCCAAGGCCGAAGGCGACACGCGGAAGGCGTACTCCAAGGCCACGCAGTCCACCAGGATAACCAACGAGATCGTGGAATCGTCACGGATCCTGCTGACCCACCTGGGCATCCCTGTCATCCAAGCGCCGGAGGAGGGCGAGGCGCAGGCGGCCTACATGTGCGCCAAGGGCGACGTGTGGGCCTCGGCCTCCCAGGACTTTGACTCGCTCCTCTTCGGCACCCCGCGTCTGGTGCGTAACCTTACATTGTCAGGAAGGCGCAAGATGCCTGGGAGGGACGAGTATCGAGAGGTGCGCATGCAGATCATAGACCGGGACGAGACGCTGTCGGCCCTGGGGCTGAGCGGGAAGCAGCTGGTGGACCTGTGCATCCTGGTCGGAACGGACTTCAACCCGGGCGTCATGGGCATCGGGCCGAAGAAGGCGCTGAAGCTGATCAAGCAGCACGGCACCCTGGCCGGAGCGCTCCGTTCGTTGGGGATGGAGGACGGGGAGATGGAGAAGGTGCGGTCGATCTTCCTGGACTTCGAGCGCACCGACGACTACCGCCTGGCATGGGCGCCCCCGGAACGCCAAAAGGTCCTGGACATGCTCTGCGGGGAGTACGGTTTCTCGGAGAAGAGGGTGAACGGAGCTCTGGACAAGTTCTCCTCTGGAAAGAAGGACCAAATGCGCCTTGACATGTTCTGAGCGCTTCCGTGAGTACGGAAAAACATAGCCAGGACCAACGGGTTTAAAAGGAAGTTGGCCAATAAGGGCCTAAAGGGACGGCGATGATAAAGCAGGTCCAAGGCAATTATAACCCGAGCGCGCTTGAAAAGTCGGTCCAGACCCATTGGGCAGAGACCGATGCGTACAAGAAGACCAAGGAACTCAGGGCCTCCGGCCCGGACTTCTACTTCGTGGACGGTCCTCCATACACCACTGGATACATCCACCTGGGCACGGCGATGAACAAGACGATCAAGGACATGATCGTCCGGTTCAAGCGCATGCAGAAGTTCAACGTGAGCGATACTCCTGGTTACGACATGCACGGGCTCCCCATCGAGGTCAAGGTGGAGAAGTCCATCGGCGTGAAGAACAAGAAGGAGATCGAGGAGTACGGCATCGACAAGTTCGTCGGTACGTGCAAGAGCTTCGCCCTGGACTTCCAGAAGCAGATGAACGCCGACTTCAAGGAGCTGGGCGTGTGGTTCGATTGGGAGAAACCATATCTGACCATCGCCCCCAACTACATCGAGGCGGCCTGGTGGACCCTGAAGCGTGCTTACGATAAGGGGTTGCTGATCAGCGCCAGCCGGGTACTTCCGGGCTGTCCGCGCTGCGAGACCGCATTGGCGGAGGCGGAGATCGATTACTGGGACGAGAAGGACCCGTCCATCTACGTCAAGTTCCGCTTGAAGGACGACCCTAAGGTTTCTTTGTTGATATGGACCACCACCCCCTGGACGCTGCCCGCCAACCTGGCGGTCGCGGCTCACCCGGACTTCGAGTACGTCAAGGTCCGCTACCGGCGCATCGGCATCACCGACACGGTCATCATAATGAAGGGGCTGGAGGAGGAGATAAGGGCCCTCGGAGGCTGGGAGAAGTACGAGGTCCTGCAGACCATACAGGGAGACGACCTGGTAGGAGTTGAATACATAACCCCCTTCGTTGACGAGGTTCCCTATCAGACGCAAGCGACCGGCAAGTGGCTGCACAAGGTGCTGCCGTCGAAGACCGTCGAGGCGTCCAACACCGGACTGGTGCACATCGCCCCCGGCCACGGCCCCGAGGACTTCGAACTAGGCAGGGAGTTCGGCCTGGAGCCGTTCTGCCCGGTCGATGAGGCCGGGGTGTACACCCCCCTGGTGGGAAGCAAGTACGTCGGCCATCACATCAAGAAGGCCAATCCTGAACTGCTCAAGGACCTGGAGGCCAACGACCGTCTGTTCTTCAGCGGTACGATCGAGCACCGCTTCGGCCACTGCTGGCGCTGCAAATCACCCGTTCTCTTCAGAACCACCGACCAGTGGTTCCTGAGGGTCACCCAGGTAAAGAACCAGATGCTGGAGGAGATAGAGAAGGTGCGCTGGACCCCGGACTGGGCCGGTTCCTCCCGTGAGTACGACTGGACCATGAACGCCCGCGACTGGTGCATCTCTCGGCAGAGATACTGGGGCATACCGATCCCGGTGTGGACCTGCGGCTGCGGCGAAATGAGGGTGGTCGGCATGACCGAGGAGCTGAAGGGGGCCGAGGGTTACGTCGAAGATATGGAACTTCACCGCCCCTGGATAGACTCCGTGAAGCTGGTGTGCCCCAAGTGCGGCGGCAAGATGACCCGCGTCCCGGACGTCCTGGACGTGTGGTTCGATTCGGCCGTGGCCTCCTGGGCGCAGCTCGGATTCCCGAAGAAGCGGGACGCCTTCGAGCGCCTGTGGCCGGCCAAGTTCATCGTTGAGGCTCACGACCAGACCCGCGGCTGGTTCTATTCCCAGCTCGCCGCTGGCGTCATCGCCTTCGGACGTGCGCCGTACGAGTCGGTGCTAATGCACGGATGGATGCTGGATGGCCAGGGC
This sequence comes from Methanomassiliicoccales archaeon, assembly GCA_041304605.1. Classification (GTDB taxonomy): domain Archaea; phylum Thermoplasmatota; class Thermoplasmata; order Methanomassiliicoccales; family UBA472; genus UBA472. The sequence continues at coordinate 2,642 of JBFYNB010000025.1, read as the reverse complement.
CAGCCTATGTCCAAGAGCAAGGGCAACGTCGTCGAGCCGAGCAAGGTCATCAGGGAGCACGGCGCGGACGCCTTGCGCTTCTATCTGCTGAAAACGTCCGCACCCTGGGAGGACATCCCGTTCCAGATGGAGGGTGTCAAGAACGCCCGCAAGACGCTGAACGTGTTCTGGAACGTGGTCAACTTCGCCACCACCTACATGGCCATCGACCGCTTCGATCCGCAGCGCATCACCAAGGAGGCCGTCCGCGCGCACCTGAACCAGGAGGACCTCTGGCTGATCTCCCGTACCGAGAAGCTCAAGAACGAGTTCACCCGGCAGGTGAACGCCCTGGAGCTGCATAAGGCCGGAAGGGCGCTGGAGCAATACATCCTGGACGACCTCTCCAGATGGTACGTCAGATTGATCCGGGACCGCATGTGGAGCGAGGAGGGCGACGCCGGAAAGCTGGCCGCCTACCGCACCCTGTACGACGCGATAATGGACACGGCCCTTCTCCTGGCGCCGATGTGCCCGCATCTGGCCGACGAGGTCTACCAGCACATGGACGGCTCCAAGCCGACCGTGCACATGATGGACTGGCCGAACAGCGACCTGACCAAGGTGGACGAGCGTCTTGAAAAGGCCATGTCCATGGTGCAGGAGATCGTGGACACCGTTACCCGGGAACGCCAGCTGAAGAACGTCAAGCTGCGCTGGCCGATGAAGCGGGTGGTCATAAAGGTCGACAGCAACGACACCATGATCTCCCTGCGGGCGCTGGAGGACATACTCAAGTCCCAGGCCAACGTCAAGGAGATCGAATATGTTGGCACCGGCGAGGAATGGTCGGAGACCCTCCTGAACGTGGTGCCGAACCCGATGGCCATAGGCAAGGTCTACCGGCAATGGGCCTCCAAGATAGCGGTGCTCCTGCAGAGCCGCCCGGCCGGTCTCATCAAGGAGAGCATGCAGCGCGGCGAATATTCGCTGGGCATCGAGGGCCAATTGGTCAAGATCGAGCCGAACATGGTCTCCTTCACCGTATCGTTGCCAAAGGACGTTTATGCCGCGACATTCAGCGGAGGCGAGCTGTACCTGGACTTCGAGGTCACCCGCGAGATCGAGGCGGAAGGCTTCTCCAGGGAGATCATACGCCGGGTGCAGCAGACCCGCAAGGACATGAAGCTGGACGTCGAGGAGTTCATCAAGGTGGAGATACTCGCCGACAGCAAGCTGGCCGAGTATGTCAAGATGTGGAAGAAGCACATCATGTCCGAGGTGCGCTCCAAATCCATGGACCTGGTCATGGAGGTGCACGGCGACAAGATCGGCAAGTGGGAGATAGAGGGGGAGAAGGTGGAGATAGGCGTATCATCCATGAACCTCAAGGACTCCATCAAGGAATTGGCCAAGGTCCCTGGCATAACCGCCAAGGCCGCCGAGGCGCTGGTCGACGCCGGAGTGCGCACGGAAGCAGCCCTGAAACAGCTGGGCGAAGAGAAGATAGAGGAGATAACCAAGCTGCCCAAGGCCGACGTGCGCCGGGCGCTGCATCATTCCGACCGTTCGTCCGAGGTCTGCAAAGCGGTCCCAGAGGGCAGCGGCAAGACCATGGACAAGGCGGAGATAACGCCGTACCTCCTGCGCATACCGCGCATGAACGAGCTCAAGGCGGAGATGCTCTACGACGCCGGATACGATTCATTGGACCGGCTGCAAGCCGCCCAAAGGGACGATCTGAAGAACGTTCCAGGGCTGGGGAGCAAGACCATCGACGAGATACTGAAGTACGTGGCCGACGGCGGTTTCCAGCGCTGCTCAACCTGCTCTAAGTGCGGGCGGGAGGTCACCGCCAAGGACCTCAACTGTCCTGATTGCGGCACCTCGCTGCGCGTCGAGGCGGTGGAGGAGGAACCGGAAGCGCCCAAGGTGCAGGGAATTCAGGACGGCTACAGCTACCTGATAAAGGACGACCGTTCGGACCGCTCATACCAGCTGTTCATGGAACAGCTGAAGAAGGGGAAGCACGGATTCTGCATCACCAGGAACTATCCGGTGAAGATCCGCAGCAAGTACGACCTGGGCGATACCCCGATAGTCTGGCTGAGCAACGTGGGCAAGGAGGACAGCCTGCGCCCCAAGGACCTGGAGAAGCTGAACTACTCGCTAGAGCAGTTCCTGGCCCAGGGACAGGGAGTGGTGCTGCTGGACGGATTGGAGTACCTGATCACCAACAACAACTTCCTGACCGTGCTGCGCTTCGTGCAGTCGCTGAGGGACCAGGTGGCCATAAACAACTCCGTCATGATGATGGTGCTGAACCCCTCCACCCTGGACGCCAACGAGCTGAACCTGCTGGAGAAGGAAGTTGACGGGGCCCTATAGCCCCAATGCTTCCAGGACCCTGCGGAATCCGGGGACGGTTTCGTAGCCTTCCAGCTCCGCGGGGTCCACCCAGGCGCACTCGGTGTGCTCCCAGTCCAGTTTTATTTCCTCGTCCCCGACCTCGAACAGGAAGGGATAGATGCTCCAGACGTAAGTGCCGTCGCGGATCCGCAGCATCTCACCCCGGCCTTTCAGGTCGGCGGTGGTAATGCCTGTCTCCTCCGCCATCTCCTTCCAGGCGGTCCCCTCCGGCTTCTCGCCCCGCTCGATGAACC
>JBFYNB010000024.1:0-19790 GCA_041304605.1 Methanomassiliicoccales archaeon | reverse complement strand
ATGGCGTTCATCAGGGCGATGTCCTCCATGGTCTGGTGCGAGGCCCCGTCTCCGCCGACGGTGATGCCGGCGTGGGAGGCCACGATCTTCACGTTGAGGTCCGGGTATGCTATGGACTGCCGTACCTGGTCGTATGCGCGTCCGGTAGCGAAGACGGCGAACGTCGAGGCGAACACGGTCATGCCGCCGACGGCCAGGCCGGCCGCGGTGCCCATCATGTTCTGCTCCGCTATTCCGCAATTGAAGAAACGGTCGGGGTAGGCGGCCTTGAACTCCACGGTCCGGGTCGATCCAGACAGGTCAGCGTCCAGGACCACCACGTCCTTGCGGCGCTTGCCCAGTTCGACCAATGCCTTGCCGTAGTTCTTGCGCTGCGATTCCATGGCCCAGCTCATGCCGATCCCCCCAGCTCGCGCATGGCCTGCTCGAACTCCTTCTCGTTCGGCGATTTGCCGTGGAAGCCGACGTTGTTCTCCATGAATGAAACGCCTTTACCCTTCACGGTCTTGGCCACGATGACCGTCGGGCCGCCCTTGTGCTGACGAGCTTTTTCGAGCGCCTCCAGCACCTGCCGCATGTCGTTCCCGTCCACGGGCAGCACGTTCCAGCCGAAGGCCTTCCACTTGTCCGCCAGAGGCTCCAAGGCCATGACGTCCTCCGTCCGGCCGTCTATCTGCAGGCCGTTGCGGTCGACGATGGCGATGACGTTGTCCAGATGATTGTGCGAGGCGAACATGGCCGCCTCCCAGACCTGGCCCTCGGCCATCTCCCCGTCCCCGCACAGGCAGTACACCTTGCGGTCCAGGTTCTGAAGGCGCAGCGCCAGGGCCAGTCCGTTAGCGACGCTGAGACCTTGTCCCAGCGAGCCCGTGGACATCTCTACACCGGGCGTCTTGACCCGAGAGGGGTGGCCCTGCAAGCGGGAATGCAGCTTGCGCAGGGTGATCAGCTCTTCCACCGGGAAGTATCCGCTCTCGGCCAGGGCGGCGTAGTAGATGGGGGCGGCGTGCCCCTTGGATAGGATGAAGTGGTCCCGGTCCTGGACGTCCTTCCGGTCCGGGGAATGGTCCATGACCTCAAAGAAAAGGGCGGTCACGATGTCCGCGGCGGAGAGCGAACCGCCGGGATGTCCGGAGCCAGCGGCGTGGATCATCTTTATGACGTGCCGGCGCAGGGAGGCCGCCCTCTGCTCCAGCTCCTTAACGCGTCCTTCATTTATGGAATTCAAAGTAAAGCACCTAGGGATGGGGTGTCCTCATTATAGGGCCATCACTTAAAAATATTTTCCAAATGTCGGAAAAGCCGTACCACCGAACAATCAAGGTTTAATCTAGTGACAGGACAATCGCCCACGCATGGCGTTCGAGGTGCCCGTCCAGGGCAACGTAAAACTGTCCACGGTGTTGGAAAGGATCAACTCCGACGAGGAGGTAAAGGCGCTCTGGAAGGCCTCCAACATCAACGCCATAGATCGCCTGGGGTTCAGCGACCACGGCTCCACGCACGTGCGCATCGTGGCCCGCAACGCCCTCAAGATGCTCCGGCTGCTGGTCGAGGCGGGTCATCAGCCGGGAGTGGTGAAGAACTATGGACTTACAAAGGAGGACGCCGAGGTGGTGGTCGTTCTCGCCTCGGCCATGCATGACATCGGACTCTCGGTGCACCGCGAGGACCACGACGAATTTTCCATCATGCTCTCCCCGCCGATACTGCGGCGTTTGCTGCTCGGTCTGTACGAGGAGCCGACTCTCACCTTCATGGTGGCCGAAACCCAGCACGCCATGATATCGCACCACGAAGGTTTCGTCCCTTACACCGTCGAAGGGGGCGTGGTCCGAGTGGCCGATGCCTTGGACATGGAGAAGGGCCGGGCGCGCATACCTTTCGCCAGCGGCAGCATCAATATCCATTCCGTAAGCGCGTTAGCCATCGACAAGGTGAGGGTGGGCAAAGGGACCGACAGGCCAGTGCTCATCGACATTTTGATGAACAACTCCGCCGGGATATTCCAGGTCGATGAACTTCTAAAAGAGAAGATCGCCCGCTCCGGTTTACGGGAATTAATCACCGTAGAGGTGAAGGTGCCCGAGACGGAAAGCGGGATAGTGAAGGGTTTGCGCCTCTAATCGTTCTCGATGCGCGGGGCCAGCAGATAGCGGACGCTGCCCTTTCCGGCGGCGATGTCGAAGTCCAGGCGGACCGGGAGATCGTTCCCGAGGTTGATGCTGACGTTGGTGCCGCTGGGTATGGCCTTTATGATGGTCGAGAAGTAGTCCATGGGGAAGAGCGAACGAATGCTCTCCGAGCACTGCAGGTCGACCAGCAAGGCCTTGGGCAGCTTCAGGCTTACGGAATCAGTGTCGCCATCGGAGACCATCTCGAAGCCCTCGGTGTTGGCGTTGAGCGCCACGTGGTCGGAGATGCTTTCGGCGGCCTTGATGCCCCTCTGCAGCTCATCGACGGTGACCGTTATGCGGGCCGGAAGGGTCAGGTTGGGGACCTTGGGGTCGCTCATGCCCTCCGTGGAGACCAGGTTCATGCGGCGGGTGACGTTGCCGACCATTATCACCAGGCGGCCGCGTTCCTCGTCCTGGCGCATCTCGATGAGGTCGCCAGACTTGGACAGGCGGATGACCTCCTTCAGCTTCTCCAGGTCCAATCCGAGGTCGGTCTCGGCGGCGGAGTACTGCTCGAAAGCGTCCTTGCTCAGGGTCAGGTCGATCATGGCCACGTGGGCCGGGTCGACCGCCTTCAGCTGGATGCCGTTGTCGCCTATCTTGAACTTGGCCTCGTCAATGAGCGTGGAAACGACGTCGACGATCCCTTTGAGAATATCGGATCTTAATTTGGCCTGAAACATCGGGTCCCCTTCTTTTCACAGTAAAGCCATATCTAATTATAACTTTTCTGCAAATCGAAGGCTAATTCAGTACTCGCGCCAGGAGTGCCCGCAGGAGACGCAACGGTAGATCTTGGTCTCCGGCTCATCGGCCGCCCTGGTCTGGCGCAGAACCCAGAACGCTTCCTGATGCCCGCATTTGGGGCAGTCGATCCTAGTACGGGGAAGGGTGGGGGCGTTCCCGTCTATGACGGTCATCTCCTTCTCCTTCCCGCAGGTGGTGAAGCAGACCGGTTTGCCATCCTTGGCCACCTCGTGCTTGCAATCCGGGTTCCTGCACACGAACTTCCCATGGTCCGGTTTCATGATCTTGTGGCAGTTTGGACAGAACATTAGATACTCGCCAAAACACCACAAAAGCTAGGGCTATAAAAAATTATTCAGCGGACTCAGATGAACTTCCAATCGCCTGGCTTAAGATTCTTGCCCTTTCCAGAGCCTTTAGAGGACCTCTTGGCCAAGCCGGCGATGTTCCGCGGGACCTCCTCGTCCGGCTCTTCGCCCTCCTCGTACCACTGCTCCCCGCGCTCCGTATACTCCTGAACGTAATCCTCATCGCTGGCGGTGGTGAGGTCCTTCAGGTCCCCGAAACGGATGACCTTCTGCTCCTGCCTGGTCCTGATTGGTTTGGCCGAGACGGGGCGCTTTCCACGGACGGGCTTCTCCTCGGCCGGCTCCTCTCTCGGGGCCCTTTCGTTGCCGCCGACCACCACGGTCATGGAGTTGCCGCCATGCTTGGCCACGAAGTTCATCTCCAGCCTGGACTGCTCGGCCATGATGCCGCCGATGTAGGCGAAGGCGGCGGTGATTATGTATACATCCACGCGGACGTCGGTGGCGATCTGGATGGTGTCTATGAACGAGGTCAGGTACATCTCGACGAACACAATATAGGGAGCAAGCAGCGGGATGAAGTCCTTCACCAATTCCAGGATGTGTGAGGGCGTCCAGTCCACGCCGCCGATGACGGTGGGTATGTAACCTTGGTCGACCAGGAGCGAGAGGAGGAACACCACGGTAAGCGGGACGAGAGCGGCCACCACTCCCTTCCAGGGCTTTCCGGCCCTCCGGCCGCTGACGAACCCGGCCACCATCTGACCGAAAACGGGAAGCCACCACAGCAGCACGGTCAAAATGAAGGAGTACTTCACTGCGCTCCAGAAAGAATAGGGGACCTTGATGTCCTTGAACTTCTTGATCTCCTCGTCCTCATAGACCTCGGAGAGGCGGTAGACCCCGCGGTCAATGAGAGTGTTGGTTATCTCATCGTCCGCATCGGCGCTACGCCTGAATACCATCCCATCCCCTTCGGTCGGACATGTGTCCGACACTTACAATATAGCACGGTTACTATAAATCATTTTTTCCGCAGCGACCCGATGCCAGCATCACCGCGGGATGTATCCGCTGAGGCCGTACATAGCCAAGGCGCTCCGGGTGCTCTCGGGTGTTACCCGATTAGGCTGGGTGACGTACTGGAGGATGTCGTCCATTGGGTATTCCAGGTATTCCGCCAGCAGCTTCAGGCGGGACACCGGGAAGGCCTGCTTCCCCTGCATGATCTGCACCACGCCCCAACCGGGATGGACGCGTGAACGGTAGCCCATCCGCCGGCCCAGTTCGTTCACCGAACCGGCCTTCTCAATTCCCATCTTGATGAGCTGGACCCTGAAGCCAGAGCTCAGCCACACCCGGTCGACATCGAATTGTCCCCTCGCCCTGTAGCTGATGGCGAGATCGCCCATGATATTCAATCGCACCCCTAGGTATAAAAGAGTTGAGTCGAACGTTTCCGGCCTCTCAGATATGTCCAATCGACCAAAAATAGTTTATATGCATTTGGAGTAGCCTGAACGTACATATTGCTACGCTCCGCAGCTCCACGGTCATCGAGGCCAAGGACGAAAGCTCTTCGTGCAGCTTCTGAGCGAACGATCACTATCCATATATCACAAACTAAGAGAGGTAAAAAAATGAAAGTAAAGTTCTTAGGCGGCGCCGACCTGGTTGGCAAGCTGGGAATGCTTGTGGAGAACCAAGGCGCCAAAATCATGTTCGAGTTCGGGATGCGCCTGGTCAAAAAGGAGATGCCTCAGTTCCCCCTTATGCCCGAGGAGGACGTGGAGGGCGTGTTCATAACCCACTCCCACCTAGATCACAGCGGGGCAGTGCCCTTGCTGGTTCAGAGGAAGGATTGCGAGGTCTTCTGCAACGAGCTGACCATGGACATCGCGAACCTGCTGTTCTTCGACTCCATCAAGATCGCCAAGTCTGAAGGTTATACCAACTTCCCTTACAAGGACACGGACATCAAACATACCTGGCAGAACTTCTCGTCGTTCTACATCGGGGAGACCCGTTCCATTGCCGGACTGGAGATACTCGCGCACAACGCCGGGCACATCCCCGGAGCGCAGATGTATGAGATCAAGGGGCACGACACCACCCTTTTCACCGGCGACCTGCACACCGAGAACACCCGCCTGACCTATGGGGCCAAGCCGGTCAAGTGTGACAATCTGATAATCGAGGCCACGTATGCCGGAAGGAACCATCCCCCGCGGCCGAAAAGCGAGGCACTGCTGCAGCAGAAGGTCAGAGAGGTGGTGGAGCGCGGCGGAACCGCCATAATTCCATGCTTCGCAGTAGGTCGGATGCAAGAGGTAATGATGGTCCTGAAGGACCTTCCTTACGACATGTGGGTGGACGGGATGGGAAAGACGGTGAACAGCATGTACACCGACCATCAGGAGCATCCTTACCTGCGCAGCATGAAGGAGTTCAAGGCCGCCAAGCGCAAGTTCAACCCGGTCCGGACATCCTCCGCTCGCGATAAGGCCCGTCAAGGTCAGGTCATCATCACCACCTCCGGAATGCTGGACGGCGGTCCTGTCCTGCATTACTTGAAGGACCAGAAGGAGAACGTCAAGAGCGCGGTCATGATGGTCGGCTACCAGGCCGAGAACTCGAACGGTCGCATGCTGAAGGAGAAGGGCATGGTGGAGACCCAGGACGGTCTGATGGACATAAGGTGCGAGGTCATGACCTTCGACCTGTCGGCGCACGCCGACCACGACCAGCTGCTCAGCTTCATTAAGGGATGCCAGCCGGATAAGGTAGTGCTCATGCACTCCGACAGCCGCGAGGAGCTGGCCCAGGACCTGGAGGGAGACTACGAGGTCCTGATGCCCATGCCCGGAGACTACTTCGAGATCTGAGGGCATACTTCATAAGACCCGAAGGGGATTCAGAAGCATGGACCTCATCGACCTCTACCTGCAGGAGGACCTGGGACAGGGCGACGTGACCTCCCAGGCCCTGGTGGACGACCGGGACGGCCGGGCGGTAATCACCGCCGGGCAGGACGGCGTTCTAGCTGGCGTGGAGGAGGCGGTGGAGGTGTTCCGCCGTGTCGGATGCAGTTGCGGCGTCCTGGCGAACGACGGGGAGAAGGTCGCCGCTGGACAGAGGGTTTTGGAGGTCAGCGGTCCTTTGAAGGGACTGCTGGCCGGTGAACGCCTTGCCTTGAACTTCCTTATGCGCATGAGCGGCATCGCTACCCTCACCCGCTCGGTCGTAGACGCATGCCGCAAGGCCAACCCGGGCCTAGTCATCGCCGCCACGCGCAAGACCACTCCCGGCTTCCGCCGCTACGAGAAGAAGGCCGTCAGGATAGGCGGAGGGGACCCGCATCGCTTCGGGCTGGACGACGCGTTCCTGATCAAGGACAACCATCTGACCGTGGTGGGAAGTGTTTTTAAGGCCGTTCGCAGGGCTCAGTCGTTCAGCTTCGGCAAGAAGGTGGAGATCGAGGTGGAAGACCTCGACGCGGCCAAGGAGGCAGCGAGGGCCAGGGCGGACATAATCATGCTGGACAACATGACGCCGGCCCAGGCCAAGGAATGCTACCTGGCGATAAAGGGAATAGACCAGCGCATCACCGTGGAGGTCTCCGGCGGGATCACGCCGAAGAACGCCAAGACCTACGCTCACTACGCGGACGTGATATCCATGGGCGCCTTGACGCACTCCGCCCCGGCGATGCACCTGTCCATGCACATTCTGGACTGATCAGTACCTCACTTGCGGCGCCATCTTGTTGTGGTCGTCGGCGCAGCGGTAGGCGTCGTAGATCTGCCAGATGTAGATGATCAAGGCCAGGATGCTCACCGCCACGTTAAAGGCGAAGAACCCGGCAAAGTTGAATTCCATCGTGTCCATGATGAAGAACAGCGGGACGATCGATACCACGCTCAGCAGGCCCAGAATCAACAGAATGCCTATCCCGCGTCCGATCCTTCCGCAGTATATCTGCCCCACGCCCGGAATGATCACAGAGAGGATGACGGCCAGTATGGCCTCCTTCTCATCCTTCCGGTAGGTGTAGGACATAGTGGTCTGATTGCCCTGGCTGTAGCTCTGGAAACCTACGCTCAAGGGAGCGCCGCATCTATCGCAGAACTGAGCGCCCTCCTTGGTCTGGCTCCCGCATCTTGAACAGAACGCCATTTGAACTTCCCCGGGACAATCATATTTTATCTTGCTTAAGAAAATTTCGAAAGGGTTTTATGGATAAGGGGCGGTGGGCACCCCATGGACTTCTCTAAGTACGAGTGCCAGTTCTGCGGCCGGCCGGCCAAGCAGTACGTCTTCGCCGCCTTCTGCTGCGAGAGCGAGGACTGCGTGGACAAGGCCCGCGAGGAGAGGGGTGGTCCCGGTGGCCACATGAAGGCCAAGATGCACGGCGATATCGTCAACATCAAGGACGAATGAACGCTGTAAGGGATAGCCTTAAAAACGACCTGCAATAATTCCAGATGGTCATGCTCGCACGTATAGTCGGTTTCGCCAAGACATCACTGCTCGATTGGGACGGCATGGTCGCCACTACCGTCTATCTGCAGGGCTGCAACCTGCGCTGCCCGTTCTGCCACAATCCCGACCTGGTTTCCGTTTCGGGAGAAGTGGAGGAGGCTCCCTGGGAGGTTCTGGAGGAGTACCTGACGGACAACTCCGACTTCTTGGACGGGGTAGTGGTAACCGGTGGCGAACCGACCCTGAACGATGACCTTCCCGACCTGATCAGAAAGATCCGGAAGCTTGGACTTAAAGTGAAGCTGGATACGAACGGTACGAACCCGGAGATGCTGCAGGACCTCCTGCAGGCCGGGCTGCTGGACTGCGTGGCCATGGACCTCAAGGGGCCCCTGGACCAGCAATATTCTCAAGTTTGCGGGACCGAGGTGGACATCGAGGCGATCAAGCGTTCCATCCACCTCATCATGACCTCCGGCATCGACTACGAGTTCCGCACCACCGTCGTGCCGCACTACCTGCAGCCGGCGGACATAGAACGGATGGCGTCCTTCATCGGCGGGGCCAGGAAGTACGCCCTGCAGCGTTTCAAGAACGACCTCACCCTGGACAAGCGCCTGAGCCAGATAGACCCCTATTCCGAAGGGCAGATGCTGGGCATGGCCGAGACCGCCCGCAAGTACGTCAAGAAGGTCATAGTGCGCGGCATCTGAACCGACGACGAGCACTTTAATAGCCTGTAAGCTCATGGAACCCCGAGGGCCTGATGGCCAGGGGTCGGGGAGATGGAAGCGGGAGACGGCCGGTTAAAGACGTACATCGAGGGTTTCGACAGGATTCTGGAAGGGGGGATACCTACCGGGCACATAGTGCTGGTGGCCGGTACACCCGGGACGATGAAGTCGTCCATCAGTTACTACATGCTTTACAATCATGCCGTGGAGTCCGGACGGACGTCCGTGTACGTGACGCTGGAGCAGAGCCGGGAGAGCCTTCTGCGCCAGATGGAGAAGATGGGCATGGACATCGACAAGGTCAGCAAGAACCTTAACGTGCTAGACCTCTCGATAATCAGAAAGAAGCTCAAGGAGATCGCCGGCGGCGCTTCCTGGCTTCATGTTTTCAAGACCTACATCACCAACCTCAAGCAGAACCTGGACTTCGACATTCTCGTGATAGATTCCATGGAGGTACTGGAGACCATGGCCGAGATCCGCAATCGCCGAACGGACCTGTTCTACCTTTTCGAGTGGATGCGGGACCTGGGCGTCACGGTGTTCCTCATCTCCGAGAGCTCCGCCGAGCGCCTTATCGAAGGGAAGTTCGACGAGGGCTATCTCTCGGACGGGATAATCACGCTCAAGATGCAGCTGATCCGCGACGTGGAGATGCAACGGCGCATCAGATGCGTCAAGATGAGGGAGACCAACCACGACCCGTCGTACTATTCTCTGCTGTACAACGGCGGCCGCTTCCAGGTCACCCGGGTGATCAGCGAGTGATCTGATGCGCCTTCCTCCCAGCAAGTTCGAGTGCCCCCGTTGCGGATTCGGCGTTCTGCCCAGGGACGAGCAGTGCGGCCGATGCGGCGAGGACCTGAAGCCCAAGGCGTCCCAGCCAGTGCAGGTCAATCTCAGCTCGGTGAAGCTGGAGCGCGATAAGAACACCGAATGTTCTACCGTTCGCATCCGTTCCATAGAGACCATACAGGTGGGCCGGCCGGACAGCACCATGCAGATCAGGGCGGACGAGCTGGACAGGCGGGAGAAGGAGCTGCAGGAGCGCGAGCGCCGCCTGAACATACTGTCCAACGAGATCGAGGAACGCTCCAAAGAGCCCCCGGAGAAAACGGAGCCACAGCCGAGCTTGGACATGGACGAGGTCCGCCGTCGGCTCAGGGAGGAGCTGACCCGTCACTTCGAGCCGGAGCTGGAGGCGCTCCAGGCGCAGTTGGACGAGAAAGAAGCGGAACTGCAGGAGGCCCGGCTCAAATTGCAGATGCTGGACGCCGGGCAGGAGATGGCGGAGGTGAACGAGGCCGAGCTGGCCCGCATCACCGAGGACATCTTCCGCGAGCTGCGTTCCCAGGTCGGCGTCCCGCTCAAGGTGGAGGACCCTGGTGTCCTGCGTACTCACATAACCCGCCTGGACGATGTTCTCGGCGGAGGCATACCGCAAGGCCACGTGGTACTGTTCAACGGCGCACCAGGCACCATGAAGAGCACTCTTACCTACACGATACTGCACCGGGCGGCGATCAACGGAACACCTGGATTGTACCTGTCCGTGGAGCAGAGCCGCAGATCGATACTGAGGCAGATGGAGCGCATGGGCATGCCCGAGGGCGTCACCGACGGCAGGCTCAAGGTCATGGACATGCGCGAGCTGCGCAAGGAGATGGCCGAGCACGAAGGCAACTGGCGCGAGCTGATCATGGGCTATGTGCAGCGGGAGCAGGAGGCCACCGGTTTCAAGCTCTTCGCCCTGGACTCCCTGGAGTCGTTCAAGGCACTGACGGAGCACTGCTTCTCCCGCCAGGACCTCAAGGACCTGTTCGATTGGTTCAAGTCCCTGGACATAACCGTGCTGGTGATCTCCGAGAACATTTCGGACGAGTACGACGAGGCGGAGCAGGGCGAGGCGTACCTCTCGGACGGTATCATGGAGATGCTGATGAGGGAGATGTCGGATTCCCGCGTGCAGCGCTGGGTGCGCTGTGTGAAGATGCGCGGGGCCAACGCCGACAACCGCTACTACAGCATGTTCCACGACGGCAAGGATTTCAACCTGGCGCTTCCGCTGGCGAACCAACCTTTTTAAAAAAAATTTAATTTAAAAAAACGTATTATATACCAGGTATCGCCATGAATCCCCGAGGGATGGGCATAGGCGTAGAAAGGGTCAAGACCTACATCCACAACTTCGATGATTACATCCAAGGTGGAGTGCCGAAGGGTCACGTCATTCTGATATCTGGTACCCCGGGAACGATGAAGTCGTCGGTATGCTACAGCATACTCTACAACAACGCCAAGAAGAACGGCATCCGCAGTGTCTACATGACGTTGGAGCAGAGCAAGGAGAACCTCCTGCAGCAGATGGAGCTGATGGGCATGAGCGACCCGGCGGTGCAGGAGATGGTGTACGTTCTCGATCTGGCCACCATACGCAAGAACGTCACCGAGATGATGGCCAAGGGATCGTGGCTTCAGGTCTTCAAGATGTACGCCGAGACGGTCAAGAAGGACTTCGGCTTCGACCTGCTGGTGCTCGATTCTTTGGACGTGCTGGAGATGGCCGCCCAGATGAACACCGACCGGCGCAACGACCTGTTCTACCTGTTCATGTGGCTGAGGGGGATGGGCATAACATCTTTCCTGATAGCGGAGACTCCGGTGGACAACCAAAACGGCGGGCGCTTTGAAGAAGGCTATCTGGCCGACGGCGTGATCTCATTGAAATTGCAGACCATCGGGGAGACAGACGTGCAGCGTCGTATACGTGCGGTTAAATTACGTTCCACGAATCACAAGACCGGTTACTTCTCGCTGATGTTCAGCGACGGCATGTTCCGGGCCACCCAGGTCATCAACGAGTGATGGGACGGCGTTCGCTAAACATTTTTATATCCCATTTCCATTGGCATCGATTACCAAAGGGCTCATGGTCTAGCGGTTATGACGTCTGCTTCACACGCAGGAGGTCGCCGGTTCGAATCCGGCTGAGCCCACCATACTTTTAAAAGTGCATTCAGTGAACTGCATGTTTGGGGATCGGCATAGGGTCATCAGGGCCGCTTACTATGGCCCATCTCGTTCTGCTTTTTCTCCAGCGGTCGCACGGCGGGCGTAATCGTTGGCCTCGCTCAGTTCCCTCTCGGTGACGATTCTCTCCAGCTGCCGGTCGAATATCGGATTGAAGAACGAGTTCAGGCGGCGGAACAAGGGCGACCGGTCCTTCAAGGCCAGCTTGTGGAACCTGATGCAGCCCCGGCACTGCGGGGTGCGCACCTCGTACTCGTCCAGATCGATGCGGTAGACGACAGAGAAAAAACGCATTCCAAGTCGGAACGGCTCCCTGAAAAGGCGGAAGGAAGGCTTTCTTCGATAGGCGATCTCGACCAGTCTCAGGGTGCAGGTGTTGCACACCGCGTTCTTCTTGCTCACCCTGTCATCTGATTCCTTTCGCATTTCAGATCAACCCCGAAGCAAGTCCTATGCCGACTATGATCAACATTGCGCCCACCAGCACCTGGATGGCCCGCAGGGTGACCTTCTTCATTAATCTGGACCCGATGAACGAGCCGAGGAAGGCGGAGACCATGGCTACGAGGACCAGTCCGAAAAGGTCCGAGGGCAGGGAGTTGAATTGAACGGAATAGAAGGCGATCCCGTACACCAACAGTCGGGCCAGGTCCACGATGATCGCTGACATGGTCCCTGTGCCGATGAATACCTCCTTGTCCAGTCCTAACTTGATGAGGAACGCCGAGCGCAACGCGCCCTGATTGCCGGATAGACCTCCGAAAAAACCGGAGAGAGCCCCACCCAGGAAAAGGTGCTTACGGTCGAAGGCCAGGTCCTTGAACCTTGGCAATATGTCCAGTAGCGCAAAGGCGACGATTATTGAGCCAATCACCAGACCCACCGTCGTTATCGAGTGGCTGGAACCCAGTAGTGTGTAGGTGGTGATGGCCGAGGTATCGGCGAACAGCTCCAGCAGCACAGCTCCGACGATGGCCGCCAAGGCTCCTGGTATCGCGAACCTGGCGACCACGCTCCAGTCCGCCTTTCTGCCCACCAATGCCGCCTTGAAAACGTTGTTAGCCAGATGGACCACAGCGGTGGCGGCGATGGCCACCGGGATGGGCATGAACAGGGCGAGCACGGGCATCAGGATGGTCCCCAGGCCGAAACCGGAGAAAAGGGTCAAGGCGGCGACGAAGATCGCCACCAGGCTGATCACGACATACTCTATCATCAGTTCACCACTTACTCCTGAATCTCCTTCAGAAGCTCGTTCGCCTTCACTATCGCCTCCTCCAGCACTTTTTCGCCCAGCTCCGTGGCCCGGTAATACTTACGCATCTTGCCGGATACGACCGCCCTGCTCGAAGACAATAGGCCGTTCGCTTCCAGATTGTGGAGTATGGGATAGAGCGTACCTGGACTTAGGTGATACCCATGCGTCTCCAGCTCCCGGATCATGTCCAATCCGAAGATGGGCTCCTTTTTGGCATGGTGCAAAATATGCACTCGTACGAATCCCAGGAAGAAGTCTCGAATCACATTCTCACCTCATTAACGAATTACGATAACGATATACGATAATATAACTGTCGCTTTCAATTGTCCTATGCATTTCATATCATCTATGGATAAGATCGACATGATTGTCTCCTCTCATCTATGAAAAAACTGGCACATCCGGAGATGATTTTTCATTTACGGATCCTTACCAGCCGTGGGTAAGTCTTATCCCTATGCTCGCGCTCATATTTTCGGCAACGGGCGTTCGAGGGCAGACTCCATGGATGGAACGGGAACGATCGAATGAATTCGGAAGTGCCCGATCCATACCAGGCTACTGTCGGCGGAGGTAGGATGAGAGGAAGCACGGGGAAACTAGGGCTGTTCGACGTTACTAACATGATCGTAGGGACCGTTCTGGGAACCGGCATCCTCATCACCATCTCCATGACCAGCGGACTGGTCGGTCCATCATCCCTGGTCGCTTGGCTCCTGGCTGGGTTGATCGCCCTGCTTATCTCCCTCTCCTTCAACCATTGCGTCAGGGTATTACCGAAGAGCGGAGGCCCCTACGCCTTCGCGGAAGGGGCTTTCTCGCCGTTCGCCGCCTTCATGGTCGGCTGGAGCTTCCTCCTGTTCAGCTGGCTCTCGTTGGTGGCCATCACCTTGGCGTTCCTGCAGTACTTCCGGGCCTTGGTGCCGGATATAGGATTCGTGGTCGGGGTGGTCGTGATGGCGTCGCTGGCGGCCTTTGCCATCATCACCAACCTGATGGGGGTCAAGGTGACCGGGCGGATCATCAATTTTCTGTCGCTGGCGAAGATAGTACCATTCGCGATCCTCATCGTCGGCGGGGTGATATTCCTGGTGGTCAACCCCGGGCGGATCGTGAACAATTTCACCCCATTCCTCACTGGCGGTGCCATCAACTTCGGTGAGGCGGTCGTGGTGGCCTTCTGGGCCTACACAGGTTTCGAGCTCGCCACCTTACCCGCCGGAGAGGTCAAGGACCCCGTTCACACCATCCCCCGGGCGATCATAATCGGTATGCTGATCGTCGCCCTGTTCTACTTCTTCATCAATCTGGTAGTAATTGGCGCCCTCGGCCATACGATCACGGCCGAGGCGAGCAATCCCCTGGTGGAGGCGACAATGGTCATCTTCTCCTGGTCGCCCGAACTGGCCGGGCTGATCGCATTGCTGGTGGGGGTAAGCGCTCTTCTCGCCATAGCCTGCTCCGAGGAAACGGAGCTGTTGGGCGCCTCCCGTCTCACACATGTCCTGGCCAAGGCGGGGCGGATGCCGCAGGTCTTCGCTGCCCTGAGCCCCAACCGTGGAGTTCCCTGGTTGGCCATCGTGCTGCTCGCGTCGACCGCGTTGATCATCGCATTATTTGGGGGCCTAGAAAGCATCATCAATGCATCCATCTTCCTTCTGGCGTTCGTCTACCTGATGACCTGCCTGTCCGCGGCCATATTTCATTTTCAGGGCCGGGCCGGCGTCAAGGATTCCCGTTCGGGGGCCGCGATACCTGTCCTGGGGGTAACCTGCTCCCTGCTGATCATGACCTACGTGAATCCTCCGGACATGTTGCTGGCTTGGCTCTTAATGGGCCTGGGCGGGATTGTGTATCTCCTCACTGAACGTCATAAAAGGTTGTGTTGAGCGTCTCATCCCGGGGGCCCCGTCCCTTCATTATGGGGCGCGCGCTCCACCAGACGGACCATATGCGCATAGATCAGGAGGAGCAAAGGAAGAAGCACCGCTCCGTTGATCGCATCGGTCGTAGCGGCGGAAACGAAAACCTTCCAGGCCGCCGCCTCGGTCTCTACCGTTATCTTGAAACGGAGATCGAGATACACAGCCACCGCCATTCCGATCACCGCCGCGGTCATCGCGATAAGGGGGGAGTACATCAGTCCCTTCTTTCCCAGCCTCTCCTCCTTATCCATGAAGAGGAAGGAGAGCCCGGGCAGTGCTCCCATGATGCCGTTACCGAGGTCCCACGGCCAAAAAAATCTTCCGAAAGAGATCGAATCGCCTAGGACGTTCCCGAAGAAGCCGGTGAAGAATCCGGCTAGCGGGCCGAAGAGGAATCCTATCAACATCGGCACCACCACGCTGGGGCGGATCGCGGTGAGTTCAGTGCCAGGCATTATCAGCACATTTAGGCGGACGGTGATTATGGCGTACATGAGGACCCCTATGGCAACGACCAAAAGTCGGGTCCTGATGGGGACATATCGTCCAACCGCCGGCATCATCTAAGGCTCATACGTATTACAGCATGATAATCATTGAGAAACGTGGTCGATCCATATTTCCGGGGCAGAAGCTCCCGAGAGACCGCCGCTTTCCAATCTAATATAAACTAATATCGAAAGGCTTTTAATAGGGTATTTAAATAACGTGAGGAAAGGTGATCTCATGGCCAAGATAAAGATCGAGAATGTCGTCGCTTCCACCTCTCTCGGAGAGGAGCTTGACCTTCAGTCCATCGCCCTCGCTTTGGACGGCGCGGAGTACGAGCCGGAGCAGTTCCCCGGCCTGATCTACCGTCTCAAGGAGCCCAAGACCGCCACACTGCTCTTCCGCAGCGGCAAGGTCGTCTGCACCGGCGGACGTTCGCTCGCCCATGTGCAGGAAGCCATAGCCAAGGTGGCCAAGCAGATCGAGAAGGCGGGCATCAAGATCAAGGTAAAGCCGGTTATCGTGGTCCAGAACATCGTCGCCTCGTCGGACCTGGGTCAAGAGATCAACCTCAACGCCATAGCCATCTCCCTCGGGTTGGAAAGGGTGGAGTACGAGCCGGAGCAATTCCCCGGGCTCGTATATCGCCTCGACAAGCCGAAGGTGGTAGTGCTGCTCTTCGGTTCCGGCAAGCTAGTATGCACCGGCGCCAAGGTCGAGGAGGACGCCGCTGAGGCCGTCGATAAGATAACCGAGGAGCTGAAGGCGGCCGGCCTGCTGAAGTAGGCCAAACCCTTCTCTCGGAGCTGAATCTCGACGGCCAGGAGGCGACGTTCTTCCATGCAGGAGATAAAGAATTCCTTGGCCGAACCTATTCTGGAAACGCCACGTCTGCTCCTGCGGCCGATGGTCCTGGAGGACGCCGAGGCCATGCACGCCTTCAAGTCCGATCCGGCCGCCACCCAGTTCTTCGGCCAGGACCCCCATTCCGACCTGGAGCAGACCAGGGCGTGGGTCCGTTGCGGTCTGGAGGGGTGGAAGAATGGATCGTCCATCACCTGGGCGATCACTCTTCGTCACGACGGCCAGGTCATCGGCGAATGCTGTTTATGGAACATCGATCATGGATCGAAACGCGCCGAGCTCGGCTACGAGCTTCTACGTTCCCAATGGAAGCGCGGGTTGATGAACGAGGCGCTCACCGCCGTACTGGATTTCGGGTTCAAAGCGATGGGGCTTAACCGCGTCGAGGCTAGCCCGTTGAGCATCAATCTGCCATCGCAAAATGTCCTGGTCAAACTGGGCTTTAAGCACGAAGGCACGCTTCGTCAAAGGCATTTTTTCAATGGCCAAAGACACGACGAGATGTGGTTCGGCCTGCTGAGGGAGGAATGGGAAGCCCGATCGAAAAAATGATCGGACTCGAAACTAGGTACGATCACTTCTTTTCCTTGGCCTCGTTCTCGGCCATTCGTGCTTTCACGAGCCGGTAAATGAGGTCTCGGGGCAGGGGATCGTCGTACGAGAGGTGGATGGTCGCCGTGGTCTTTCCGTAGTCCTTGAGCTCCCCCTCGAACCTCTTCATCAGCTCCGGGCTCATCAGATGCAGGCTGTAATGGTCCTGGTAGGCGGCGTAGCCGACCAGATGGCCGTGGTGCTCGAAGATCGGGATGCGGTAGCGGAAGATCTCCTTGGACTCCGGAGCAGCCGATCTTATGACCGAACGCAGGTTCCCTATGATCTCCTGGACCGTCACCGGAAGGGCTGTAAGGTACTCATCAACGGATCCCGGCCCCTTCGCCATCCTTACCTTCTTACCGTCCATGTCGACCCCGTGATAACATCGATGTAGGGCGTATTAATCTCTCGGAAAACGGTCACGAAGCACCTCTTAAATTAAGATAAGGGATTATGAGTAAAAGTTCAGGAGGTGGCTTGTTGAAGCGTGTCCATAGTTTCATGACCGATATCGGATCGGTCCACATCGCCGAAGAGGGCGGAGCGATAACCGAGGTGACGCTCCCCGGGGAGAAGGTGCCCTTGGGCGAGATGTCCAAGACACCCCTTCTCGAGATGGCCGCCGCCCAGTTGTCCGAGTATCTTCAGGGAAGGCGTCAAGAGTTCACCGTCCCTCTTGCGCCCCACGGTAGCGATTTCGCCATGAAGGTCTGGAGGGAGATGTTGGCGATCCCGTACGGAAAGGTCCGCACCTATGGCGAGATGGCCGAGGCCATCGGCCACCCCGGAGCGGCCAGGTCCGTGGGTCAGGCCTGCAATCGTAATCCAATCTCCATCATGATACCTTGTCATAGGGTGGTCGGCGCCGGAGGCAAGCTCACTGGGTACGCCGGCGGATTACCAATGAAGGAAAGGCTGTTGAGGCTGGAAAAAGATGCCCTGCTTTGAGTACGGACAAATGGAGATCGACCACCTTCGCCGGAAGGATAAGAGGCTGGGCCGGGTGATCGATTCCCTCGGAATGCTGCGAGCGGATATGTATCCCGATCTCTTCACCGCACTGATCAGCAGCGTGGTCGGCCAGCAGATCTCCGGCAAGGCGGCCATGACCGTCTGGAACCGGGTGATCGAACGTTTTATCGAAATAACCCCGGCCAGGCTGCACCAGGCATCCTTGGAGGAGATCCAGTCCTGCGGCATGTCCTTTCGAAAGGCGGAGTACGTCAAGGGGATAGCGGAAGCGTGCGCCAACGGTGGTCTGGACCTGGAAAGGCTCAAGACACTTCCGGACGAGGATGTCGTCAAGTCCCTCGTCTCGCTGAAAGGCATCGGCCCCTGGACCGCGGAGATGATGCTGATATTCTCCCTGGGGAGGAAGGACGTGGTCAGCTGGGGGGACCTGGCCATCCGCCGCGGGATGATGTCTCTGTACGGCCTGGAATCCCTAGACAGGCAGCAGTTCGACAGATATCGGTCCAAATACACACCTTACGGCAGCGTCGCCTCCCTGTACATCTGGGAGCTGGCGCACAGGCCGGAGCTTCTGGCGAGACCCTCCATGAACACGGTATAATAATTATTGTTAAGTATGAATTTAGCCATATACGCCGTTATGGCAATGTCCAAGAAGGATCTCGGAAAGCAAAAGAAGAAGAACGAAGAGAAGAAGGCTGCTGCCGCGTCTCCGGCCAAGGGAAAGAAGAAGTAATTCCCTTTCTCGAAAATATTTTCCGGTCCACAGGACCGCCGAACGCCCCGCTGGGGGTGGCAACCCTGTTTTCCATTTTGTTCATCAACGAGCTAAGGCGCCCTTGGGAAGTCGGTTTATATCTCGCGGCCGATACGGTTCCGCATGCCCGGCGAACCGATCATAGAGATGCGGAAGGTCAGCGTCAGCAAGGGGTCCGCGACGCTCCTCAGTGATGTGGACCTGACCATCCGGCAGGGGGAGAGATTGGTGATACTGGGCCCCAACGGTTCCGGGAAGTCGTCGCTCATCAAGACCATGATGGGCGAGCATCGCCACGATACCACTGTCACCGGTTCGTACGTCAAGCTGAGAGGTTCGGAGCTCTGGAACCTCTTCGACGTGCGAAAGGCGTTCGGACTGGTGTCCGCCGACCTGCAGGTCGATCTGTCCAGGGACATGGACTGCCTGGAGGCCGTGCTGTCCGGGTTCTTCGGTTCCGTCGGCACCAACCGCTCGCAGGACATCGGCCCGGAGATGGAAAAGCTGGCCATGAACGCTCTGGCCGCCGTAGGCTCGACCCACCTGGCCTCCCGGAGATATTATACGCTATCGACCGGAGAAGCGCGCAGGGTGCTGATGGCCCGGGCCCTGGTGAACTCCCCGGAGGCGCTGATCCTGGACGAGCCGATGAACTCCCTGGACCTCACCGGGAAAAGGCTGGTCCGTTCGGCTATAAGGACATTGGCGAATGAAGGGCGATCCCTGGTGCTGGTCACCCACGATCCGGCCGATATCGTCCCGGAGATCGACCGGGTCCTCTTGATGAAAGGAGGGCGGATCGCGCATGAAGGAGGCACGGAGCTGATCGACAACGATCACCTCAGTGATCTTTACGAAGTGGAGGTCCACGTCAAAAAGATCGATGGAAGGTTCATCGCCTGGTCATAATGAAGTATCATTCATTTTTCAGAATTACTGACCCATTTCTCTCAGAAACCAGGGGGGATCTTAATCCACCGGCCATTCGACCTCGCGTGGTCGCGCAGAACCTTGCTAAAGGTAAGGACGCGGTCATTCGAGTAAAGCCCTGAACTACTCTCATCACAAAGCATCGATGTGAGGATAAGCACATCAGCTGGTTTGAGCATGGCGTCAAGCTCCATCAGCTTCACTGACAAATCAAGGCTTGAGCGGTCCCCTCCAAACGCTCTCATCACCACTCTACCATGACCCAAGAGGTTTACTAGATCGTCGCTTGCATCTATGGCACTTGACAGATCCCGCTTCTCGGACAACCTGTTTATAACTTCACCTATCGCGACCAGCGACACTGCATAAGTCGCATTCTCCCTACCATTCACGATATGCCTGGCTTCTTTATAGAGATCGTCCTTCTAATCCACTAAAGCCATCAGGACCATTGAATCGATGTGTATCAATGGACCATTCTGTGACTTTGCAGGAATCGCCACGCCTCCGGCAATTTGGA
>JBFYNB010000023.1:0-20806 GCA_041304605.1 Methanomassiliicoccales archaeon | reverse complement strand
CAATACCTGCATCGGTAACGAATATATCGGAATCCTGCTGTCCGTCTCACCTAACAGCACGATTGCCAACAACACCTGCACCGCCAATGCCGGTATTTTGCTGGAATCCTCCGCCGGTTCCACGGTCATCGGCAACACCTGCACGGGCAATTACGACGGGATCAGCATTTCCAATTCACCGGACACATTTATTATCAGCAACAACTGCTCTGGAAATTATGATGGGGTCGTGGTGTTCCAATCATCAAACTGCACCATCGTCAGTAATTTTTGCGGTGGAAATACCTATGGAATCATGCTGAGCATGGACTGTGATGATAATATCCTAATCGAAAACACCTGTGGCAACAACGCTCTATATGGCATCACGGTCGGTTATTCGGATGGAAATCTTTTATCAAATAATATCTGCAACTTAAACGGTCAACACGGAATCGTCATCGGCTCTTCAAATAGCTCTCTGATCAACAACACCTGCCAGGAGAACAGCGGGTATGGCATTTACTTGGAAAACGCCCGGCACAGCCTCGTGATGATGAATTCTTGCACTGGAAACGCCATTGGGATTAGGCTCCAGGGTTCAATGAATAACGTCATGGAGGGCAATGACATCAGCTACAACAACGACCCCATCGGGATCAAGATCGGTATTTCGCTGCGAAGTTCGCATTGGAACATTGTTGCTAACAACTCGTGTCTGGGCAACGGACAGGCAGGGATAAGGCTGGAAAGTTCTGATAACAATACCCTATCAGGCAACGCCATAAGCAGCAATGGGATCTATGGTATGTCCCTATACGGGTCCGATAGCAACATCATCTCCAACAATACCCTGGAGGACAATGCCGAAGAGGGGCTGTTCTTAACCTCCTCCACCCTCAACGTAATCTCTGGAAACGTCCTGATGGGTAACCATGGCTCATCCTCCGAGTACGACTCGGCCTCGATCCAGGCCTATGACGATGGGGCGAACCTCTGGAACGATACCGAGTACGGCAACCTGTGGGGCGACTGGACCTCTCCGGATTCTAACGGTGACGGAATCGTGGACGAGGCTTACTTGATCGATGGCGGGACGAACAAGGACCTCCTACCCCTGACCGCAAGCGTGGCGATAACCTCCCCCGCCGACGGGTTCGCCACTGGCGAGACCAGCGTTGATATTTCCGGAACTGCGGTCAGCTACTTCGGTGTTAGCCATCTGGCATGGTACAACGCCGCCACCGATGCGTCCGGTGCTTGTTCCGGCACGGACGTCTGGACGGCCACCGTGCCACTGGCAGATGGTGACAACGTCATCACGGTCACCATGTTCGATCTTCAGGGAGGAGAGGCCAACGCATCCATCACCGTGGTGCTCGACGCCGTTCCCCCGACCTTGGAAATAACTTATCCTGCGGAGGGTGCTTACGTCGGAAACAGCGTCACGGTGACCTGGATCGGCAGTGATGCCGATTCCGGCATCGTTTATTACATTGTGAGCATCGAGGGAATATTCTTCGACAACACCACTGGCAGCTCCTATACCATCGACGACCTGGCCACCGGTACGTATACCTTCCTGGTTAGCGCCTACGACGCCGTCGGCAACTACCTGGATGAATCGGTCACATTCACCGTTGATGTCATCGCCCCGACCGTGACCATAGAATCTCCGGCCGACAACTTCCTCAGCACCACCAATAGCGTCACGGTGACCTGGAACGGCAGCGACATCGGTTCTGGAGTTGACCGCTACGAGGTAAGATGGGATGGCGGATCTCCGGTGACACTGCTGCCCAGCGAAAACACCTACTCCTTTAACGGCCTCAGTGACGGCTCGCACGTCCTGACCGTGACCATTTACGACAAGGCAGGCCTGTCGTTCTCCGACTCCGTAACGGTGAGGGTGGACACCCAGGCGCCCTCTCTGACCATCACATCTCCGGCCGAAGACGGGTTCGTGGCGAACAGCGACGTAACGGTCACTTGGTCCGGCAGCGACACTGGAACCGGGGTGGCTTACTACACCGTGAGCATTGAGGGAGCTTTCTCCATCAACACCACTGGCAGTTCGTACACCATCAACGACCTGGCCGATGGAACGTACACGGTGCTGGTCAGCGCCTATGACCAGCTAGGTAATTACCGGGACGTGGCCGTGACGTTCACCGTGGACACAATCGCTCCTGCTCTGGCGATAGATACTCCGGAGGAACGGCAGCTGCTCAACGCAACCTCGGTAGTGGTGACCTGGACAACCTCCGACATGAACCCCGGCACGCTGCAGATCAGGTTCGACGGAGGGTCGTTCGTCACCGTCCAAGAGCAGCAGTACGTCAAAACGGGATTGGTGAACGGCCCTCACACCGTTCACATGAGGTCCACCGACGCCGCCGGCAATTATGTCGAGAGGTCGGTCAACTTCACCGTGGACAATGAGGCTCCGATCGTGGTGTTCACAACTCCATCCGAAGGGTCGCTGGTGAACTCCGCGCAGGGTACTATCGGGTGGGAAGCCTCCGACGTAATCTCCGGTCTCGACAGCACCATGCTCCGCGTGGACGGCGGTGCGTGGTCGGATATCGGTGAGAACGACAGCTGGGAATATTCCTTGGAGGACGGCTCGCACACCATAGAGGTCAAGGTGACCGACATGGCCGGCAATATCGCTACTGCCACGCTCAACATCACCGTGGACACAGAAGCCCCCACTGCCATCGTTTCTCCGACCGGGGACCAGGAATCTCTGAGCCCGCTGATCGTGGTCGAGTTCTCTGAGGCCATGAACCAGACCTCCGTTGAGGTACTGGTAGACGGGGTTGAGGGCAGCGTTGATTGGAGCGGAAACACCGCCACGCTGACCTTATCGCAGAGGCTGGCGTATGGCACCTCCTACAACGTTACCATTGCCGGCAATGACCTAGCTGGGAATGCCATGACGGCATCATGGACATTCAGCACCTTGTCGGTAGGCAGCATCATGGGCGTGCTGGTCGACGGGGACGGCGACCCGTTGGCGGGAATACTGGTCCATCTGAGCAACGGGGACACCGCCACCACCGATTCTCAGGGAAACTTCGCATTCGACCAGGTCATCATCGGAAACTACACACTGACCGTGGATGAAGATGGGTATGAGCCGTTTTCCACGGAGGTTGCCGTGGGATCCGACGGCCCCACAGACCTAAGCGAGATCGTCCTCGTCTCCACAGGCAAGGGGAACGACGAACCTGGATTCCCATGGATGATGGTGGTAATCATACTGGCCATCGGGGCGGTAGCCATCGTCGTTGCGGTGGTTTATCTGAAAAAGAAGTAGGGGATCATCATTCAAACCTCTTCCCTTCCTTTTTCTTTCAAAGAGAAAGGGTTATTCTGTACGTAGCTCTCTAAGGTCCATGGTCCGCCTGAGCGAGGTAGGGGAGAAACGCATGGTACGCTCCATAGCGTCCATGCTGAGCACCTCCGCCCGACTCGGTCCGGGGGACGACGCGGCTGCGATCGAGTTCGGGGACCGCTATCTGGTGGTAAGCACCGACCTGCTCTGGGAGACCACGCATTTTCACCCGCGCATGACCTGGCATCAGAAAGGCTGGATGGCCGCCGCCGTCAACCTGAGCGACATCGCGGCCATGGGGGCCCAGCCACTGGGATTTCTTTTGGCGATGGGATTGCCGTCGCATCTTGACGATAGCTACGTCCGGGAGATGGTACAGGGGGCCGCGGATTGCTGTGACCAGTTCGGCACGGACTATCTGGGCGGGGACACCAAGGAGTGCACAGAACTGGTGTTGACCGGAACATCGTTGGGCTCCGTTCCGAAGAACGGCCTACTGGCCAGAAAGGGTGCCATTCCCGGCGATCTGCTAATGATGACCGGGACCGCCGGGTTGGCCTCCGCAGGACTGCTTGCTTTAGAGCACGAGACGGATTCTGAAAAGACGCTCAAGGCCCTCTTCGAACCTCAGCCTCGCATCAAGGAAGGCATACTTCTCTCATCAACAGGTCACGTCACCTCCTGCATGGACACTTCCGACGGGCTGTCGATGTCCTTGCACGAGCTGGGCGAGGCGAGCGGCGTTTCGTTCGAGGTCGACGGATCATCCGTTCCGATCGATCCTGAAGTGGCAAGGCTGGCCAAGATCGCTAAAACGGACCCGCTGGATATCGCGCTGCACGGCGGGGGCGACTATCAGCTGCTCTTCACGGTCAGGCCAGAGGGATTGGACGACGTCCTGAGCGTTCTGGGCAACGAGGCCAAGGTCATCGGGCGCTGCGTCGAGGGAAAGAAGAACGTCCTGAAGCGGGAACGGTCCCGTAAGGAACTGGAGCCTAAAGGATATGAGCACTTCCGGCGCTGATCTCAAGGATGCCCTGTTCTGGGAAACGGAGAAGGACGCCGTGCGTTGCCAGCTGTGCCCTCATTCCTGTCTGATCAAGGAGGGAAAGGTCGGCATATGCCGGGTTCGTAAGAACGTCGGCGGCAGGCTGAAGGCCATCAGCTACGGATTGGTTTCGTCGGTGCACCTGGACCCTCTGGAGAAGAAGCCGCTGTTCCATTTCCATCCCGGGGAGCCGGTCCTTTCTTTCGGCGGGCTGAGCTGCAATCTGCGATGCGAGCACTGCCAGAACTTCACCATCGCCCAGGTCGGGCTGGAGAACGGAATGTCCCGCTACGTCCCGCCTGAGGAGGTCCCGGAGATGTGCCTTCGTGCCAGGTCCAATGGTGTGGCCTGGACCTACAACGAGCCGACCATCTGGTACGAGTACCTGCTCGAAGCGAGCCGATCATGCAAGGAGCGCGGGCTTTTCACCGTCTCCGTCACCAACGGCTTCATCCAGGAGGCGCCGCTTCGTTCCCTGAAGGGCATCATCGACGCCATGAACATCGACGTGAAGGGGTTCACCGAGGATTTTTACGGGGTTGTGTGCAAGGGCAGCCTGGCTCCCGTCCTCAAGGCCTGCGAGGTGGCCAGAGAGATCGGGGTTCACGTCGAGCTGACGTATCTCATAATCCCCGGTAAGAACGACAAGCAGCAGGAGATCTCCGACTTCTGCCAATGGGTCAGGGACCGCATGGGAACGCAGACGCCGGTGCACTTCTCCCGCTTCCATCCCGATTTCAAGATGGAGGATGTGCCTCCCACGCCTCGTTCTACCATGGAAATGGCGATGAAAGAGGGCAAGAGCCATGGGCTGGATTACGTGTACATTGGCAACATCGCCACGGAGCGGGGGGAGAACTCCTACTGCCCGAAATGCGGTTCGCTTCTAGTCCGCCGCACGGGATTCTCGGCCGAGGTTCTGGGAGTGAAGGACAAGGCTTGTTCGAATTGCGGGCGTGTCGCCGACTTCATCTGGTAGCTCGGATCAAGCGCCCATCAAGAACAGCAGAAGGTTTCCCATCAATAACGAGAAGGGCACCGCCAAGGTCAGAGGAATGAGGAACGGCACCTTGGGGGTCACCCATGGCCGGTCCACGCCCGCGCTTTGCAGGGTATCCCAATCGATCTCATCGTCGGAACGAGGGAAGAGGACCGTCTTTACCTCTCCGTCAGCCACCCTCTCCATGGGCCAGACGTGATTTTTCTTGGCGTCCTCGATGCTCATCCTGGTGCCGAAAAGCATCAATGGAAATCGGAGGTCACGGCGGACGATGTTCACCAGAAGCATACCGACAGGCACCAGCATGGTGATTATTGCGCCGTTGAAGAGCAACAGCAACGGGAACGGGAATATGGTCAGAGCGGCCGGGTCGTTCAGCTCCAGAAACGGTAGGCCGTCAAGCTCCGGATAGATCGGGAACACCAGCGAGAGTGCGATCAAGGCCTTGGCGTCCGCGCCGCCCTTGATCACGTCCAGCTGGTACATCACGAAGAAGATCACCACCAGCAGCGGTACGGAGATCATCGTCCAATAACGACCCTCCCCGAAATGCTCCAGGCTCAGATAGCTGAACGCTAGGATAGTAAGAACATAGAGCAGCAGCGGCGCGACGTTGACGCCGTCCTCGAACATCCCGCGCCGGTCACGCAGTAGGTCCACGAAGACCAGGGTGATCAACGCCAGGCAGACCAGGAACATCCACGAAGCTCCATCGTCCAAAAGCTGGATCCCGAACAGGAGGGAGCCGCCCACCCCCATGATGTACCAGTGCGCGTCGGAAGCGGTCCGGCTGCGCCAATCGGATACGGAGGCGGCGACCATGATGGCCAGGGCCAGCGCTATCCGGGCCCAGGTCAGCTCTTCCATGTCCGGTCATGGTACGAACGACGATTAATGTTTTTCCACCGGGACCAAGCGAGAAATCCTAAATAGGCGGTAAGTTTAACGCCCGCCAGGGAAAGAACGATGAGGTCACGGACGGCTCTCTACCTCGCCGGGCTCATTATGCTCGGTCTGATGGTCTTCACGGCAGCTCTCGCTCCAGCTGTTTCCGCCGACCAGGTCAACGGCTTCATGGTCGGGGAGGCCGAGCTGACCACCGAGGCCGGGACTCCGGCCAGTTTTGAATGGATCCTCTACAACAACGACACCGTTCCCTACGTCATCACTCCTACGTCCGATCCGTCCAGCAACGGCGAGTTCTCGGTGGGCTTCGACCAGAGCTATCTGACGCTGTATCCCGGGGAATCGGAATCTATCATCATGACCGTGACCACGGTCCGGGAGATGTCTAGATCCACTGTCATCTTCGACGTTCGCTTCAACATAACCCAGATGAACGAGCTGGGGAACACCTTCTCCATCAACAGCACGGTGCGGCTCGATGTCGTACCGGTCTTCGGCGCGGGAGCCGGGGACAACAAGATACTAGGAACGTGGGACAACGAGCTTCCCTGGCCTCTCGACGGGAACGTCGGCGCATTCGTGGTGAGCGTGGGCATCTGGGCGCTCATCGCCTTGTTCGTCATCCTGGTGGCCGATCCGTTACTGCACCGGCTCACCTCCAAGACCGTCACCGATCTGGACGATATCATCCTCAAGATAATTCGCGGACCGGTCCTATTGCTGATGGTGCTCTTCGGGGCGGTCAATTCCCTGGAGATCCTCAACCTGAACCGCACCCTGATAGCCGATCTGGAGCTCGCCTACAGCGTAGCGTTCATATTGGCCATGGCCTGGCTCTCCTACAAGATATACGCCGGGGTCATCGTGTACTACGGACACAAGCTGGCCGCCAAGACCGACTCCGAGGTGGACGACGTCCTCGTGCCGATATTGGAGAAGCTGGGGCTTATCGTCATACCGATAATCGCCCTGGCGGTCATCCTCGGACTTTTCGGTTACAATCTAACCGTGATCCTGGCTGGCCTGGGGTTCATGGGCATCGTCATCGGTTACGCCGCCCAGGCCACCCTGGCCAACTTCTTCGCCGGGATGCAGATGATGTTCGATCGCCCCTTCAAGATAGGCGATCTATTGCGTCTTGACAACGGGGATATTTGCGAGGTTCGCCACATCGGCATGAGGGCGACGGAACTGTACAACACCTTCACCAACGAGATGGTGATCGTCCCGAACAACGACATCGCCAACAAGAAGATCGTGAACATGGTGCAGCCGGACCGCCGGCTGAAGATCGCTGTCGCGGTCGGCGTGGCGTACGGTAGTGACGTGGACACCGTCATGCGCCTGATGACCGAGGCCGCGCAGGCCCTGCCGGAGGTCATGGACGACCCGGAACACCAGACGGTGGTCCGCTTCAGCGACTTCGCCGATTCCTCGCTCAACTTCACCGCCTTCATCTGGGTCAAGGACCTGGACCTGCAGTTCAAGGTAGCTTCCGATTATCGCGCCGAGCTGCTTCGCCGGTTCGACAACAACGGCATCGAGATACCGTTCCCGCAATCCGTGGTTTGGCTCCGGGACCTGGGAAAGGCGGAAGAGGCCTGACCAGAAAAAATATGCCTTTCCACCTCAATATCGATAGCGCTGAGGTGGGGACAATGGAAGTCACAGGCGCGATAAAGGCTCGGAGAAGCATCAGGAAGTTCAAGAGAAAGGAGATTCCTTCGGAGCTGCTGGACCACATTCTGGAGATGGCCCGCATCGCCCCGTCCGGAGCGAACCGGCAGCCCTGGGAGATCGTTCTGATCACGGACCGTCAAAGGCTGAAGGACATAGTGCCGATCTGCAAGGACCAAGCCTTCGTCGGGGACTGCTCTGCATTTCTGATAGGCATAGACGACCCGCAGCAGAAGTGGGCCAAGGTGGACCTGACCATCGCCCTCGATCACATTACGCTGGCGGCGGTCGAGGAAGGGCTGGGCACCTGCTGGCTCGGAGCCTTCGACCAGGCCCGGATGGCCGAGTTCATCGGACTGCCGGCCGATCGCAGCGTAACTGTCTGCATGGCCCTGGGATATCCGGACGAGACGCCTGCCGCCCGAGGCCGCAAGAAGGCCGAGGAGCTGTTCAGCTGGGACCGCTACGGCGAGCGCGACCGGCTATGATCGACCGGCAGTTCCATCTCCAGGACCACGACCTGTACCTAGAAGCGTTCAAGCTGGCCGCTCAGATCCCCCCGGGCAAGGTGAGCACCTACGGCGCCATCGCCAGGGCGCTAGGTGATGTCTCCGCGTCCCGGACCGTAGGGCAGATCATGTCCGCCGACCGGGAAAGGCCGTTCAAAGTTCCGTGTCACAGGGTCATTTATTCCGACGGTCGCACCGGCTGGTATACTGGCATGGGGCAGGGCGCGGAAAAGAAGAGGGAGATGCTGCGTTCCGAAGGCGTCGCTATTCTGAACGACAGGGTAAAGGACCTGGAGGGTTCGGTGTTCACTGATTTCTCGGGCGATCCTCCGCTTGTCAGAATGGCCGAGGCCCAGAGGGATGTCGCTTCCCATGTCTCGCAGAAAGGCGATGCCATGCGATTTGAACGCCTGGCCGCTCTGGACGTATCGTATCGCGGGGACGAAGCGTTCGCCGCCATGGTGGCCGTCGACCGCAAAGGCAGAGTGCTGGAGGAACGAACCGCTCGCTGTGCTGTGAACTTCCCCTACGTGCCCGGATATCTCGGCTTCCGGGAGATGCGACCATACACCGCCGCAATGAGCGAACCGAGAAAGGACACCCTCTACCTGATCGACGGTCACGGGAGGGCGCACCCGAGGCGCGCCGGGGTGGCCTGCCAGTTCGGAGTGGTGCACGACGTCGCCGCGGCGGGCGTGGCCAAGACCATACTGACCGGGGTGATGAAGGGCGGTTCTTTGATATTGAACGGCGAGGAGGCCGGGCGGCTGGTCCGAACTAACGACGGGCGCACGTACTTCGCCTCCGTCGGGCATCAGGCGAACCTGGATTCCGTGTGCCGCACCGTGACGTCCTTGCCCGTTGATCCCATGGCCTTGGCTCATCGCCTGGCGACCAAGTTCAGGAGGTCCGCGATATGACCGAGTACGCCTGCGAGAAGGACTGCTTGACGCCCGAGGAGAGGTCTAAACTACTTTCCCGATTCCATTCGCTGCTGTTCTGGGTCGGGGAGAACGTGCCGGACACCGAGGAGCTGGACGGCCGGAACCTGCCATTGAAGGACGTGGTGTTCCGTTTCATCACCGAGATGCAGCCGAACGAGGATACGGTGCGCAGCGCACACGAGCTCGCTAGCGCCTTGGAACACAAGGCCAGGTCTCTGGAGAAGGACCTGCGCCTTGAACCAATGGAGAAGGAGACCGCCTACCGGGTGATGCACGAGGCGCTCGGCCTGCTGAGGGCGGTGGACGAACTGCGCGACATCCGGCTGGAGGGCCGCAACGTGAAGGCCAGGGAGCTGATGTCCAAGGTATCGGACGAAAAGCGGTGGTTGGGCTTCCTGAAAAAGGTCAGGTAAGTTCGTTTTTCACACGTATCTAATCATTATTTACGCGCTTTCTAGGAATATATTAATAATATTTTACTATTTACTGAGATTCGAATACGAAATCGGAAAAAAACACTAGGAGGATGCAGACATGATCGATCACCTAGACGACAAGATAATAGAGATATTGAAGAAGGACTCCCGGCGGCCCTTCGTGGAGATAGCCAACGAGCTAGAGGTCTCCGAGGGCACCATCCGCTCCCGGGTGAAGAAGCTGTTCGAAGAGGATATCATCCAGGCCTTCACCATCAAGACCAGCAGCAAGAACGTCAAGGCCCTGGTGGAAGTGAAGATCGACGTGAACGTCAACACATCCGACATCGCCGACCAGATAGCCAGCTTTGAGGGCGTATCGGAAGTTTACGAAGTTACCGGCGAGGAGGACATCGTGGCCATCATCGACGTCACCTCGTCCCCCCAGCTGAACGAGATAATCGAGCGCATCCGCCGCTATGACAATGTCGAATCGACCAGGACGCGGCTGATCCTCAAAGAGCATTTTGGAGCTGAGTAAGATGTTCAAAGGCTGCGCCACCGCGCTCATAACCCCGTTCCGGGAGGACGGCGAGATAGATGAGGAGGGTCTTAGGGAACTGGTGCACATGCAGGAGAAGGCGGGTGTTGATGCCATAGTGCCATGCGGCACCACCGGAGAATCAGCCACCCTCTCCCACAAGGAGCACCTCAAGGTCATAGGCATCGTTAGGGAGGAGGCCAAGAGGGCCAAGGTCATCGCCGGGGCGGGTAGCAATGCCACCCACGAGGCCATACACCTGTCCAGAGGGGCCAAGGACCTGGGGGTCGACGGAGTTCTGCTCATCTCCCCATACTACAACAAGCCCAATCAGAAGGGCATATTCCGTCATTACGAGGCCATCGCCAAGGCGGTGGACGTTCCCATAGTCGTGTATAACGTCCCGTCCCGCACGGGGTCCAACATCGCCGCGGGGACCATAAAGCGCCTGTCCGAGGTGCCGAACATAGTGGCGGTGAAGGAAGCAAGCGGGAACATGACCCAGATCAACGCCATACTGGCCAGCGTCCGTCCCGATTTCAGCGTGCTTTCCGGTGACGATCTTCTTACGTTCCCGATGATGGCCTTGGGCGCCAAAGGTGTGATCTCGGTCACCTCCAACGTCGTTCCCGAGCTCATGGTCCAGATGACCCATGCCGCTCTGGACGGTGAATGGGACAAAGCGAGAAGGTTGCACTTCCAGATGCTGCCGTTGTTCAACGACCTGTTCCTGGATACGAATCCCATCCCGGTCAAGACGGCCATGCGCATGCTCAAGAGGCCTTCCGGAGTGTTCCGGCTGCCCCTGTGCGACATGGAACCGGCGACCGCCGAGGTCTTGAGGAAGACGCTAGCGGACATGAAGCTGCTCTGAGCGAAAAGGAGGCTCCCAGACATGATAGACGTAACAGTAGCCGGAGCCACGGGCAAACTGGGCTCCATGGTGTGCTCCCTCATCAGGGAACAGAAGGACATGCGGTTGATCGGCGCCATAGTATCCGCGGAAGGCGGGAAGGCCGGAACCGAGCTTTATCCGGGCGTCATCGCCGTAGGACCGGACGGTCTTGAGGAACTGTGCAAGCGCAGCACGGTGCTTGTCGACGTGACGAACGCCGCAGCGGTGGAGAGGAACTTGCCGGTGGCGCTTCGTGCTGGAACGAACGTGGTGGTCGGAACGACCGGGCTATCTCCGGAAACGCTTGGCCGCATCGGCGAGCTGGTCGGCGGCAGCGGTTCTTCCGCTCTGGTCACGCCGAACTTCTCCATCGGCGTGAACGTGTTCTGGAAAGCGTGCCAGACATTGGCCCGAGCTTTGCCCGATTACGAAGTTGAGATCATCGAGATGCATCACGACAAGAAGAAGGACGCCCCCTCCGGAACGGCGGTCAAGGCCGCCCAACTGATCTCCGCCGAAACTGGCGTGGACCGCATCGTCAACGGAAGGGAGGGCATGGTCGGCGCCCGGGGCAGGGAGATCGGCATACACGCCGTACGGGCCGGCGACATAGTCGGTGAGCACACGGTGATATTCGCTGGCAACCGGGAGCGCATCGAGCTGACGCACCGGGCGCATTCCCGAATGGCCTTCGCCGAAGGCTGCATCGCTGCCGTACGCTGGATAGCTCCGCTGCGGGACGGCAAGGTC
Source organism: Methanomassiliicoccales archaeon (assembly GCA_041304605.1). Classification (GTDB taxonomy): domain Archaea; phylum Thermoplasmatota; class Thermoplasmata; order Methanomassiliicoccales; family UBA472; genus UBA472. The sequence continues at coordinate 8,801 of JBFYNB010000023.1, read as the reverse complement.
CACGGGATGGACGAGGTGCTCGGAATATGAGGAAGGTCATGAAGTTCGGGGGCACCAGCGTCGGCTCCGGCGAGGCCATGTCCCGCACCGCGGACATCATCATGTCCTACGATTGCCAGAGGGCGGTGGTCGTCTCGGCCATGTCCGGTGTCACCAACTCGCTCCTGGAGATGATGGGCGGCGGCAAAGAGGTACCGGAATACCTCAATTGGCTGAGGCAGAAGCATATGGACGCCGCGAAGGGTACCATCTCCACCGAGCTCATCCCCGAGTACCTGGACCGGCTGGAGTACCAGCTCTCCGGCCTGGGTCATCTAATTCATCTGTATCGACAGGACGAGGACCGCATAATGTACCAGGACGCCCTGGCCAGCTGGGGCGAGCGTTTGTCGTCCCTCACCCTTTCCTACATAATGCGCACCCGCGGTGCCGATTCTTTGGCACTTACGTCGGAAGAGATCGGCATCGTGGCCGCCGGTCCCCCGGGCAACGGCAGCGCCGTGCTCCAGGCCACCGAATCGAACCTGCGCAGAACGCTCGCACCTCTGCTGAGCAAGGGAAAGGTCCCTATCATCACCGGTTTCTATGGAACGGACCACCGGGGACGCCCGCTGACCTTCGGAAGGGGCGGTTCCGATTACTCCGCCGCCGTGGTCGGCCACGGGGTGGACGCCGATGTCGTCGAGATCTGGACGGACGTGGACGGCTTCATGTCCGCCGATCCCCGGGTCGTGAAGGGAGCGCGCACCATCGCCGAGATGGACTACGGCGAGGCGGCCGAGCTGGCGTATTTCGGGGCCAAGGTACTGCATCCCAGGACCATAGAGCCTGCCAAACGGAAAGGCGTAGCGGTCCTGGTCAAGAACACCTTCAATCCTTCCGGTCAGGGCACGCGCATTCACGGGCTGAACCGCAGCGGCCAGGACCTGCTCAGGAGCGTCGCCCTGAAGACCGGGCTCAGCATCGTCAAGATATATTCCTCCGAGCTGTTCTACCAGCCTGAGCTGGTGGCCAGGATACTGGAGGCCATCAGTTCTGACGGGACCACCATCTACGCGGTGTCGACATCGCTGTCCACCCTGGCAGTGGTCGTGCCCTCCGAAACCGTGCCCGAGGTAAGCTCGAGGCTGAAGGGCTTCCGCGATCAGGTGGAAGCTGTCAAGATCAAGGAGGACGCCGCCCTGATCTGCGCGGTCGGGGACGGCATGCTGGAGAGCTGCGGCGTCTCCGCCAAGATCTTTTCCGCCGTGGCCGACGTGGGGGCCAATGTGGAACTGATATCCGAAGGCGCCTCGGACATAGCGCTGAATTTCATGGTCGGCGGCTCCAAGGCCGTGGACGTGGTTAGAAGACTTCATGAACTCTACATAGGTGCTTGAATGAGAGAATTCCAGAAGAGAAAGGACAACATGCTCATCGGCGGCGTCTCCGCCGCCAAGCTCGCTCAGCGGTTCGGAACCCCCTTGATGGTCACGGACGAGAACGCTCTGCGGGAGAACTACCGGGCGATATTCGGGGCCTTCAACGCCGTGTTCCCGACCAGGGTCAACTACGCCTGCAAGGCCAATACCAGTCTTGCCATCCTCCGCATACTGGAGCAGGAGGGCTCCTGCATTGATGCCGTTTCGATCGGCGAGGTCGAGTCCTGCCTGAAGGCCGGGTTCTCACCCGACCGCATCCTGTACACCGGCGTCAGCGTCTCGGACGAGGAGATGCGCATGCTGGTGGAGAGAAAGGTCCCGATCAACGTGGACTCCGTCGGTCAGCTCAGGCGCCTGGCGGCCATAAGCAACCAGCACCCCATTTCGCTTCGCGTCAACCCGGACGTCGGTTCCGGACATTCGCAGAAGGTGATCACCGGAACGAAGGGGGCCAAGTTCGGCATACCCAAGGAGGAGATCGTCCAGGCCTTCGCGGAAGCGCTGAGGTTGGGATTCTCCCCCAAGGGGCTGCACGCCCACACCGGCTCCGGAGGGAGCGACCCGGCCGTTTTCGGTAAAGTTACCGAGGTCCTCGTCGCCATATTCGAGAAGGTGCGGGCCGAGCTCGGGATAGACCTGGAGTTCCTGGACATCGGCGGAGGCATCAGCATCCCCTACCGGCCGGAGGAGCTCCGCGCCGACCTGAGCGCGATCGCGGCCGAGGTCGCGGAAAAGCTCAAAGGCAGCGGCGTGAAGCAGCTGATCATCGAGCCAGGACGGTACATCGTCGCCGACACCACGGTGCTGCTGACAAGGGTGAACGACGTCAAGTCCACCCCGGTCAAGGAGTATCTGCTGGTGGACGCCGGGTTCAACACTCTCATACGCCCAGCCTTCTACGATTCGTATCATCACGTGGCGGTGGCCACCAAGTTCGGGGAGCAGGCCCAGATGAAGTACGACGTGGCCGGCCCGCTCTGCGAGAGCGGTGACTATCTGGCGAAAGAACGCTATTTGCCTAGGGTGGACGTCGGGGACATCCTGTGCGTTTACGACGTTGGCGCGTACGGCTTCTCCATGTCCTCCAACTACAACACCAGGCCGCGCTGCGCCGAGGTCCTGGTGGCCGACCGGAAGTCCTTCCTGATCCGCGAGAGGGAAGATATCAAGGACCTCTTCCGCCTGCAGAAGATACCGTCGAGGCTGAACAAATGAGGTTCTGGAAGTACCACGGGCTGGGCAACGACTTCGTGCTGGTCGAGAATTTCGACGGGAGCGTGTCCAAGGACCCCGATCACGTGCGTTCCGTCTGTCACCGCCGCTTCGGGGTCGGGGCGGACGGCATACTGTATCTGGAGAACAGCGAAAAAGCAGATTTCGCCATGCGGGTCATGAACTCCGACGGCTCGGTGGCGGAGATGTGCGGCAACGGCATCAGATGCCTGGCCAAGCACGTTTACGACCTCGGCCACAAGAAAGAGGAAAGGATGACCATCGAGACCCTGGCCGGCATAATGAACATAGAGCTGGACGTGGAGAACGGAAAGGCCGTGGCCGCCACCGTGGAGATGGGGGCACCCCGTCTGGAATGCAGCGAGATACCGGTGAAGGGAGAGGGCAGGTTCATAGATCGGGAGATCGAGGTCGAGGGAAGAGTGCTGCACGGCACCGCGGTGTCCATGGGCAATCCCCACCTGATGGTATTCGACGATCTCAGCGACCAGGATGTCGAGCTCTTAGGGCCAGTCGTTCACGCTCATCATTTGTTCCCGCGCCGGACCAACGTAGAATTCGTTAAATCGGTGGATGGGATATTGGATGTCAGGGTGTACGAGAGAGGGGCCGGGTGGACCATGGCCTGCGGGACCGGAGCCTGCGCGACGGCGGTGGCGGCCGGCCTGCTGGGCAAGGCACCGTTCGGAAATGAGGTTCAGGTGCGCCTTCCTGGCGGAAGCCTGTGGATAAAGGTCGCGGAAGACCTGTCCATGGTGACCATGCGCGGCCCGGCGGAACTGGTGTTCGAAGGGCGGATGTGAGCATATGGGATTCGATTACGCTAACAGGCTGAAGATGCTGCCTCCCTATCTCTTCGCGGAGATCGAGGAGAAGGTGGAGAAGAAGAAAAAGGAAGGCGTGGACATCATCGATCTCGGGATCGGCGATCCGGACCTGCCCACTCCCAGGCCGATCGTGGATTTCATCAAGCACGAGCTGGACGATCCGGACAACCACCGCTACCCGTCGAGCGCCGGCGAGGCCGATACCCGAAGGGCGATCGCGCGCTGGTACAAGGAGCGCTTCAACGTGGATGTCGATCCCAACGGAGAGGTGGCCATACTGATCGGTTCCAAGGAAGGCCTGGCGAACATCTGCCGCGCATTCGTCAACCCCGGCGAAAAGGTGCTGGCGCCCGATCCGGCGTATCCAGTGTACGCGCAGGGTGCTGCGTTGCTCACCGACGCCATTCCGATACGCTTCCCGCTCCTTGCGGAAAAGGGCTTCCTGCCGGACATGGAAGCCCTGCCGACCGACGCTAGGATGGTGTACCTGAACTATCCCAACAACCCCACCGGGGCGGTGTGCGATGAGGAGTTCCTGCTCGGGGCATCCAGATGGTGCGTCGAGACCGATACCATCCTCTGCTACGACAACGCCTACTCGGAGATGACGTTCGACGATTACATCGCTCCGTCCGCATTGCAGGTGGCTCAGGGGGACGGAACCATAGAGTTCGGTTCGCTGTCGAAAACGTTCAACATGACCGGCTACCGCATAGGTTTCGCCGTCGGCGACGCCGACCTGATATCGGGGTTGAAGAAGGTAAAGTCCCAGATCGACTCCGGCGCCCCGAAGTTCCTGCAAAAGGCGGTGACCATGTCCCTGGGCGAGTACAAGAACGGGCAGAGGCCGCAGATGCTCCAGGACAACATCGCCGTCTATCAGGAGCGGAGGAACGTTCTCGTCAACGGATTGCGCAAGCTCGGCTTCAAGGTCGACCCGCCGAAAGCGACGTTCTACCTTTGGCTGAAGGTGGACGGACCGTCGCTCAAGTTCGCCGAGACCATGCTGAACGCCGGAATAGTCGTCACCCCGGGCATAGGCTTCGGCAAGAACGGCGAAGGCTACGTGCGCATGGCCACCACCCAGTCGGTGGGGCGCATCGAGGAAGCTCTGGAACGGATGTCCAAGGTCCTCTGAGCGCCGATGAGCGAGGACCCCTTCGAATCCCTGGCCGAAGAATACGACCTCTGGTTCGAGCGCCACCGCCCGGCCTACCTTTCGGAGCTGGCGGCTTTGCGGCTGGCAATGCCGGACGGTCGGGGGCTGGAGGTCGGGGTCGGCACCGGCCGCTTCGCCCAGCCTCTGGGGCTGTCGGTGGGGCTGGACCCGTCCATGGCAATGCTCGGGGCCGCCAGGGAAAGGGGCATCGCCGTGGTGCGGGGAAAGGCGGAGGGTCTTCCCTTTAAGAACGGGGCCTTCGACTTCGTGCTCATGGTCACCGTCCTATGCTTCGCGGACCCGCTTCCTTCCCTGAGGGAGGCCTTCCGGGTGGTCCGTCCAGGAGGCCGGTTGATCGTAGGATTGCTGGACCGGGACAGCCCTTTGGGAAAGGTCTACGCGGAGAAGGCCGCGGGGAGCCGGTTCTACAGCTCGGCCGAATTCCTCTCGGTCCGCGATGCCGAAGGACTGATGCGGGACGCCGGATGGCACGTAGAAGATGTCCGCCAGACCGTGTTCGGAGAGGAAGCTCAAGAACCCGTCCTGGAGGGACACGGCCAGGGGCTCTTCACGGTCATCACCGCCCGGAAGTGATCTAGCAGATCTCTGGCCTCTTGTAGCCCCTCACTCCCCTCTCGTAGGCCTTGTTGACGATCGCTATGAGCGCCTCGTCGCTGCGCGGCAGCCCCTCGCCCAGGGACAACAGGATGTACTCAGCGAGGTCGTAGACCTTGGGGCCGTCCCCCGGGCGGCCTTCGATCAGGTTCTGGCGACAGCCGGCGCAGTTGGTAATTATTATTTCCCCTCCCTCGGAGGCCACCTGCTCATGCTCACGGAAGGAGGCCTTTATGGACGCGGTGGGGTGGTTAAGGCGCACCCCGCCCCCGAAGCCGCAGCAGTTGGAGCCTTCCGGGTCCGGGTTCATGAGATCCGTTCCGGGGACCCTCTTGAGCAGCTCCCTCGGTTCCTTGTAGATCCCCGCGCCCCTGGTCAGGTGGCAGGGGTCGTGGTAATAGACCTTTCCGCCGGCCTTGTCCCCTGGTGTGAGCTTGCCCTGGTCGATCAGATCGCCCAGGAACTGGGAGGCCTGCACCACCTCGAAGCCCAGCGGCCCGAACATGCCGGGGTAGGCCTTGGACAGGGCCATGAAGCAGCCAGGGCAGGAGACCACCACCTTCTTGGCACCCATCTCCCGCAGCTTGGCGATCACTTTGGGTCCGTTGGCCTTGATGACCGAAGGATTCCCAGTGCCAGCCGCGGCCAGGCCGCAGCAATAGTCCAGGCCGTCTAGCACGGAGAAGTCCACCCCGGCCTTCTCCATCAGGCGGGTGATGGCCAGAACCATGGTCTTGTGTATGTAGCTGGAATAACAGCCGGGGTAGTAGACCACCTCGGCCTCGCGGGGCTCGAAATGCAGGGGCTCCTCTGTCTCCGCCGCGGTCTTGAAGATGTTGCGGTCGTAGTGGGGGTCGCAGATGAAGTTGATGTCCGACAGGCCGGCCTTGGCCACGCGCTTAAGCCTGGCATCCTTTATCAGCAGCTTCAGGCTCAGGTCCTCCGGGCAAACCGATTCGCATTTCCCGCAGGTCAGGCAGAGCGTGATGTCGTATCCGATCTCCTTGCCGTTCTTCAGGTAATCGATCAAGGAATCGATGATGTCCACGTCCGAGTACTGCGGGCAGGCGTCCACGCACTTCCCGCATCTCAGACAGCGCTCGTCATAGTCAGAGGGGTCCATTAAGCTGCAACCCTGAATTTATTATATATACCGATGTCGCAGGTCCTTCCACGATAGTGATTTATTCAGGACCGCCCAGCGGTCTCCCGGCGATAGGCCGCCTTGAGGGCCTCCACGACCGGCAGAGGCTTGCCCATGATGTAGTTCTCCAACGCACCGCCGCCAGTGCTGACGTACGAGAAACGGTCGCAGCAATGGTACCTCTGGGCCGCGCTCACCGTATGTCCTCCCCCTATCACGGAGAAGGCGTCCGAGGAGACCGTCGCTTCCATCAGCGCTTTCGTGCCGTAGGAGAACTCCTCCTTCTCTATGACCCCGGCCGGACCGGAGATGAAGACGGTGCATGCATTGGAGACTATGTTCGAGAACTTGGCCGCCGTCTCCTTGCCTATGTCGGATATCGGCAGTTCGGACGGTAACGCGCTTATCGGGACGTCCTTCCGCAACCCTCCGTCGTCCAGGGCCACGTCCACCGGGGTCTCGATGCGGTCGCCGTACTTGTCCAGCAGGGCCTTGGCCGCCTTGAGGTTCTCCTCGGTGAACTCCTCCATGAGGATACGCTCGCTCTTCTCTCCGAGCGATATTCCCCCGGCCTTCAGGAAGGCGTTGCCGGCCAGTCCGACCATCAGGACCTTGTCGGCGATGTTCTCCCTGAGCACCCTGTCCACCACCTTTATGGCGTCGGCGAACTTCGATCCCCCGAGAACGAAAACGCAGGGGTGGGACGGCGAGTCGATGACCCGGCTTAGCGCGGTCAGCTCTTTCTCCATCAGCCTGCCGGCGGCTGACGGGAGCACCGCCTGAAATCCGATCAACGAGCACTGGGCGCGGTGGGCGGCGCCAAAGGCATCTGATATGTAAAGATCGGCCAGGGCGGACAGTTCCCTGACCAGAGGGGACTGGGCATGATGCTCCATGCTGGCCTTGTCCATCTCCCCCATCTCGTCCCTGATGTTCCTGAGCATGACCGCCTCCCCGGGCATCATGCGCTGTATGGTCTTCTTGGCCTTCTCCCCGTATATGTCGTCTATGTACGTCACTTCCACGCCGAGGAGCTCCGAGGTGCGCTTGGCGTGTCTCTCCAGCGAGGTGTAATCCCACTCACCCGGGCGGCTCTGATGGGCGACTATGACGACCTTGGCCCCCCGCTTCAAGAGCTCCCGCAACGTAGGCAGTATCTCCTGGATGCGGTTGTCGTTGGCCAGGTCCAGGGTGTCCTTCTTCAGCGGGCAGTTTATGTCCACGCGGTAGATGACGGTCTTCCCCTTGATGTCCAGGTCGTCGATGGTGAAGTGGTCCTTCATGGCAAATTCCCCTGGCGGTCTTGTTGATCGCTAGCGGTTATTCTACGACACAGGGATGGCGATGCAATAAAAAATGATTTGCCTGGGAAGGCCAGTGACACGGGGTAACGCGGTATCGTTTCATCTCCCTGGAACGCATTCCGAATCGCAGAAAGGGCATGGAGTTCAAAAAATAATTGAAATTGTTTAATATCTACAGGGGCCATAACGAACTGGCAGTTGACCGTATGTCGGCGATCGAAGCGAATGGATTGACCAAGCTCTTCGGGGAGTTCAAGGCGGTGGACGACGTCAGCTTCGAGGTGCCCAAGGGGCAGTTCTTCGGGCTGCTCGGTCCGAACGGGGCGGGCAAGACCACCACCATAAGAATGATGATCGGCGTGCTCCGTCCGGACCACGGCAGCGTCAGCATAATGGGCATCAGTATGGACAAGGAGCCATTGCTGGCCAAGGAGAGATTAGGTGTCATTCCGGAGATCGGGAACGTCTACCCGGACCTCACCGCCCGGGAGAACCTGGAGCTTTTCGGACGCTTCTACGGATTGACCAAACGGACCCGCGAGGAGCGGGCCTCAGCGCTGCTCGAGGAGCTGGGGCTCGGGACCAGGTCCGATGAGAAGATCAAGAGGTTCTCCAAGGGCATGAAGCAGCGGGTGAGCATCGGATGTGCCATCATACACCAGCCGCAGGTTCTGTTCCTGGACGAGCCCACAGAGGGACTGGACGTGCAGAGCCGGCGGATGATCGTGGAAAAGGTCAACAAGATGAACAAGGACGGATGCACCGTGGTGCTGACCACTCACAACATCGAGGAGGCCAATCGCCTCTGCCACCGGGTATGCATAATCAACCGCGGTAAGATAGTCGCCCTGGACACCCCCGAAAGGTTGAGATCGACCTTTGAGGGAGCCCGGTCCGTGGAAGTCACCTTCGATCGGGTTGTGGACTGCGGACTTTTCTTTGACCAATGCATCACCAGGACCGAGGGGGAGGGCAACAAGCTCAGGTTCTACACCTCCGACCCGGACGAGGCCATCAACAAGATAATGCGGGTGCGGGACGATCAGGGACTGACCATAATCTCCCTGAACACCCTCGCGCCCTCTCTGGAGGACGTTT
>JBFYNB010000022.1:0-20830 GCA_041304605.1 Methanomassiliicoccales archaeon | reverse complement strand
GCTCTTCCGATCTGTCCTCCATGGACATGCCTTCCTGGTAGTCCTCCTCGAAGACCTCCATAACGACGTTGCGGCCAGCCCCGATGCTTCCCGCCTTGTATGAAACCAAGGCGCCGCTGGGGTCGGTCTCGAACAGGTGCTCGCCCTGGTCGTCCACCCCGGCCACGAGGAGCGCGGTGCCGAATGGCCTCACGCCACCGTACTGGGTGTAGTTCTGCTTGTAGTCGCAGATCCTCTTTACCAGGTCCTCCACCCCGGCCCTCTCGTCGTAGGTTATCTTGTTTATCTGGGCCAGGACCCTGGCCTGGTCCACAAGGATGCGCGCGTCGGCCACCAGGCCAGAGGTGGCGCAACCGATGTGGTGATCGATCTGGAATATCTTCTCAATGGACCTGGGCTCCATCAAACGGCTGGCGATCCTCTTGTCCACGATGAGGACGACGCCGTCCTTGAACTTCAGGCCGACGGTGGTCGTGCCGCGCTTGACCGCCTCACGGGCGTACTCGACTTGGAAGAGCCGGCCATCAGGAGAAAAAACCGTTATGGCCCTGTCATATGCCATCTGTCCTGGTTGCATTAAATCACTCCAATTATCCTCGATTCAAGCCACCTAAGTTATGAGGACGTATATATTTCTTGGGGATTACAGGCAAAATCTGAAGGCCGTTCCAGTCATCCCCTGGTCTCCGACTCGGGAAAGAACTTTTCGCGTAGGGTCAAAAGAGTCCCGGAGGTGCTCAAGGTCTCGATCCTATAGCGCGAATCCGATCGGTCGTTCAGTGCCGAGATGACCCTGTCCTTGTCGAGCGGGGAGCAGCGGATTATTCCTGTCCTGCCGTCGAACTGTATCACCTTCGGCACCTTGATCCCCAAGGGGGCAAGGGTGGCGTTGAGGGCGGCTAAAAGCTCACCGTCCGATATCTTGCTGTCCACTCGGAACGCGATATAGCGTCGCCGGCCCCGTTTCTCCTTGACCACCATTCGGCGCCCTCATCTGTTCTTGAAGGAATCGACGATGCTGTTGAACTTGACGCCGGTGAGCACCACCATGACCCTCATCTCGTTCTTTATGTCTCCATGCACGGCGCAGCCCCAGATGATACGGGCACGCGGGTCAACCCTCTCGCTGACCAACAGGGCGGCCTTCTCCGCCTCGGTCACCGTAAGGTCCTCGCCGCCTATGACGCGGACCAGAGCGCCCTTGGCCTGCCTGATGTCCACGTCGCCGAGCATAGGGGAGGACAGGGCATCCTCGATGCACATCTCGGCCCTCTGTCCGTACTCGCTCGACTCACCCAGCCCTATCAGGGCCATGCCGCCGTTCCTCATGATGGTCAGCAGGTCGTTGAAGTCGATGTTGATCAGCCCGGGCTTGGTCAGGGCGTCCGTGATCCCCTTGATGCTCTGCATGAGCACCTCGTCGGTCACCCGGAAGGCGGCCTCCAGAGGCAGCTTTGGTACCAGTTCCAGCAGCCGGTCGTTCTGCAGGACGATGGTGGTGTCGCACTTCTCCTTCAGGTGCTCCAGGCCCTTTATGGCGTTGGACATGCGCACTGCGCCCTCGGCCTTGAAAGGCAGAGTGACCACGCCTATGGTAAGTGCGCCAGCTCTCTTGGCCAGCTCGGCCACGACAGGTGCGGAACCGGTACCGGTCCCGCCGCCCATTCCAGCTACCACGAAGACGATGTTCTGTCCGTCGACGTACTTCCAGAGGTCGTTCTCCGATTCCTCGGCGGCCTTCTGACCCACCTCCGGCAGAGATCCCGACCCCAATCCCTTGGTCATGCTCCGGCCCATAAGGATCTTGTGATGGGCCTGGATCGACAAAAGATGCCTAGCATCGGTGTTGCAGGCCACCATCTTGACCCCTTCCACACCCGCCTGGTACATGCGTCGGACGGTGTTGGAACCTCCTCCTCCGCACCCGATCACGGCGATCTTGATCCTAAGCGACTCGACCAATGCCCGCAGCTCATCGTCCTCAGCGCTGGAAGAGACGGTCGGCTGCTCGGCCTCCTTCTGGAACATGTCATCGAACAAAGGGCAAATGGCACCCACCCGTTTTATGAATATTCTATAAAGTATAAAAAGTCAAGTAAGACCAGCGTGCTCTCCTCAATCGCTTTCCACCGTATCGAAGGCGGTCCCACATCTGGGACAGCGATCGTCCTCGGGATTCAGGTGGACCCCGCACTCCGGGCACACCTCGCCAAGGAAAGAGCCGCATTCGCACCTTCCCTTGTTAGCGTCGAACTCCCTTCCGCAGAACGGGCATAGCACCAGTCGGACATCCTCGAACCTCTCGTGACAATACGGACACTCGTTCTCCCCCTCTCCTATCTGCGTGCCGCAGACGGGGCAATAGAACATGCCGTCCTCATCGGAGATTATCGCCCCGCACTCGCAGGTTCCGGAGTCCTTATAGACGGTCCTCTCGCACACCGGACACCGGATGCTCTCCATCTCCGGGTACAAGGCGTTCTCCTCCACCCGCTCCGGCGTGTAAGTTCGTTGACAGTAAGGGCAGAAACCGGTCCTCTTCAGGCAGGTGATGTGGAACACCTTGCCGCAATCGCACTTGACCCGCGGGAGGCCATGCTTGAGCTTTCCCATGCATATCTGGCAGATGAACCCTTCTCCTCTCACCGGGCGGATCTTGACCCGGGGCTGCGTCGGGCTGAACGGGTCCATCCTGTCCTCGTGGAACGTCCAGCCTTTGGCGCCTTCCCTGCCCCGTTTCGTTATTACATAATATATAGGGACCAGGCTTGACAGCCCAAGTGAACCGAGGAACAGGGTCAGCAGCACCTTGGGCCGGACCACCTTTCCGAATAAATCAGTTGCCCCACGATTATTGAAATCTGTCATGGACGCTCGATGAACGAGATGCGGTCAAAGCCCGTTTCCCATACATGCACGCTATTTCTTCCGAATTGTGAAACGATAAAAGCGAAAAGCTCTTAAACGGTACGCAATCACGAGAACACCATGTCCTACCCCTCGACAGAACGCATAATGTTGAAATATGGACATTTTAATCCCGGAGGAACTGCTCCGCTATCAGGGACGCGCTCCCTGACGGTCCAGGCTCCAGGGATGAGCATTCGTGGAGGTACCCATTCGCCTCAAGGGGGTAGGTATGCGAAGGGTAGGGGATCACGATCCTGTGTTCTGGTCCGGAATGGGGCTCTAATAGGAGGGAGAGGCAACTGAGCGGTTTAAAGTCAATATTTGGCGGATTGTTCAAGAAAGATTCTAAGACGGAACAATCATCCAGTGGATCGAAGGATGATGTGAAAGGAGGAGCGAATATGGAATCAAAAAGCGGTTCTGTTTTGGTGGTAGGGGGCGGCATCGGCGGCGTCCAGACCTCCCTAGACCTGGCTGAGTCCGGGTTTAAGGTCTACATGGTCGAAAACAAGGCCAGCATCGGCGGTGTCATGTCCCAGTTGGACAAGACCTTCCCGACCAACGATTGTTCGATGTGCATTCTGTCCCCAAAGCTTGTGGAGGCAGCGAGGCACCCGATGATCAGCATGATGACCTTGACCGAGGTCATGGGGGTCGAAGGAGAGGCTGGTAACTTCACAGTTACTTTGAAAAAGAAGCCCCGGTACGTCCGGGAGGACAGATGCGTCGGCTGTGGTCTTTGCGCGGAGAAGTGTCCGTCCAAGGTCCCCAGCGAGTACGAGATCGGCCTGATGAACAGGAAGGCGATTTACGTCGCCTACGCCCAGGCCGTGCCGATGAAGTACGCCATCGACGCTGATCACTGCCTTTATCTCACCAAGGGCAAGTGCGGGAACTGCGCAAAGGTATGCCCCGCCGATGCCATTGATTACGAGATGAAGGAGACGATCGAGAAGATCAACGTGGGCGCGGTAGTTCTCGCCCCCGGATACGAGCTCTTCGACGCCCGCCTCAAGAAGGAGTACGGCTACAAGGAGTTCAAGAACGTGCTCAACAGCCTGGAGTTCGAGAGGGTACTGAGCGCCACCGGTCCCTACCAGGGACACGTGGTCAGGCCGTCCGACCACCAGACCCCCAAGAAGGTCGCTTTCATCCAGTGCGTCGGTTCCAGGGACGAGAAGGTCGGCAACCCCTTCTGCTCGTCCGTCTGCTGCATGTACGCGCTCAAGCAGGCCATCATCGCCGGGGAGCACAGCACCGGCCTGAAGTCCACCATATTCTTCATGGACGTCAGGGCCTTCGGCAAGGAGTTCGAGGATTACGCCAAGAGGGCCGAGGGCGAATACGGCATCAAGATGCACCGCGGGACCCGCGTGGCCTCTGTCGAAGAGACGGAAGGCAACAACCTCCTGCTGCGCTACAGTGACGGAAGCAACGTGCTGGCCGAGGAGTTCGACCTGGTCGTTCTGTCCGCAGGCTTCCAGCCTCCGGCACAGGCCAAGATGTTGGCCGACCGCATGGGCTTCAAGCTGAACGAGTTCGGCTTCTGCCACACCGGGGTCTACAGCCCGCTGGAGACCACCAGGAAGGGTATCTATGTCACCGGGGCCTTCAGCGCTCCCAAGGACATCCCGACCACCGTCGCTGAGGCCAGCGGCGCCGCTGCCAAGGCCGGTGCCCATGTCTTCAACAACCGTGTCAGCATCGACACCGTGGTCAAGGAGGTCCCCGAGACCGACGTGGCCGGACAGGAGCCCCGCATAGGCGTGTTCGTCTGCGACTGCGGAATCAACATCCGCGGGACCGTAGACTGCCCGTCCGTCGTGGAGTACGTGAAGGCTCTGCCGAACGTCGTGTACGCGGCGGAGAACAAGTACACCTGCTCCGCCGATACCCAGGAGATCATCAAGAAGATGATCAAGGAGCACAACCTGAACCGCGTCGTGGTAGCTTCTTGCACCCCTAGGACCCACGAGGCCCTGTTCCAGAGCACCATAAAGGAGGCGGGCCTGAACCCGTTCCTCTTCGAGATGGCCAACATCCGTGACCAGTGCTCTTGGATCCACATGCATGAGCCGGAGAAGGCCACCGAGAAGGCCAAGGACCTGACCCGCATGGCAGTAGCCAAGTCCAGGTTCCTGGAGCCGCTGACCAAGTCCAAGCTGGGAGTCAACCACACCGCCGTCGTCGTCGGCGGCGGACTTGCCGGAATGACCGCCGCGATGGACATCGCCGCACAGGGCTTCAAGGTCGACATACTGGAGGCCACTGGAGCCATGGGCGGAAACATGGTCAACCTGTACACCAACGAGGGAGGCATCTCCCCCAAGCTGTACATCAAGGACCTGGAGGCCAAGGTTCGCGCCAACGACAAGATCAGCGTTCACCTGAACACCAAGGTGGAAGATGTCTCCGGATTCGTCGGTAACTTCAAGGTGAAGGTCACCGGCGGCAAGGAACTGGAGACCGGCGCCATAATCGTCGCCACTGGTGCCAAGGCCTATGTCCCGACCGAGTACAACTACGGCAAGGACAAGAAGGTGGTCACCCAGAACGAGCTGGAGAAGGCCCTCTCGGAAGGCAAGTTCGCCGCCAAGAACGTGGTCATGATCCAGTGCGTTGGTTCCAGGAACGACGAGGCCCCTTACTGCAGCAGGGTCTGCTGCTCCAAGGCGGTCAAGAACGCCATCGAGATAAAGAAGAAGGACCCCAAGGCCCAGGTCTACGTCCTGCACAAGGACATCAGAACCTACGGCTTCCGGGAGACCCTGTACAAGGAGGCCGGGGAGCTCGGCGTCAAGTTCATCCGCTACCCGGAGAACAAGATGCCCGAGATGACCTCGGACGGCAAGATCCTGGTCGACGACACCGTGCTCGGTGCCCCCGTCCAGCTTTCGCCTGACTGCCTCGTTCTCAGCGTGGGAATACGCCCCAACGATGACAACGAGGAACTGGCCAAGATGTGCAAGGTGCCCCTAAGCAAGGACCACTACTTCCTCGAGGCGCACATGAAGCTGAGGCCGGTGGACTTCGCTACCAGCGGTATCTACCTGGCAGGACTGGCCCACTGGCCGAAGTTCATCGATGAGGCCATCGGACAGGCCTCCGGTGCGGCTTCCAGGGCTATGACCATAATATCGAAGCAGTACCTTGAGACCCAGGGCATAATCGCCGCCGTCAACGAAATGGTGTGCAACGGTTGCGGCGTGTGCGAGCCGGTGTGCGAGTATCGCGCCATCACCATCGTAGGTGACCCGGCCAACCCGGAAAAGCGCAAGGCCGTCATCAACGAGGGTCTTTGCATGGGATGCGGAACCTGCGTGGCCGCCTGCCCGTCCGGCGCCCTGGAACAGAAGGGCTTCAAGAACAACCAGATCCTGGCGCAGATTGACGCCGCTCTGGTCGGAGGTGGAAAGTAATGTCTAACGAAGCACAAGCCCAAGTCGCCCCCGCCGCCGAGGCGGAGGGCTGGGCCCCAAATCTGTTGGTGTTCTGCTGCAACTGGTGCTCCTACGCCGGGGCCGACCTGGCCGGAGTGTCCCGCCTGCAAATGCCCACCAACTTCCGTGTGATCAGGACCATGTGCTCCGCCAGGGTGGACCCCGAGTTCGTCCTGAGGGCCTTCGCCAAGGGGGCCGACGGCGTGCTCGTCCTGGGCTGCCACCCCGCCGACTGTCACTACATTGGCGGGAACTACCGCACCAGGAGAAGGATCGCCCTGCTCCGCGTGCTGTTAGAGCAGTACGGATTCAACCCGGACCGCCTGAAGCTGGAGTGGGTCTCCGCATCCGAGGGGATGAAGTTCCAGCAGACCATCAAGGAGTTCGACCGCGTCGTCAGGGAGATGGGACCGAACCCCATAAACGAGGAGTAAATCTGACCCCTAAGGAGGAATAAAAATGGCAAAGATAAGGATCGCACAATATTGGGCTGCTGGGTGCGGTGGTTGCGACGTCGCCCTGTTGGACATTGACGAGAAGATCTTAGGTGTGGCCGAGATAGCTGACATAGTTTTCTGGCCCATCGCCGTGGACGCCAAGGTAAAGGACGTCGAGGCCATGCCCGACGGCTATATTACCGCCACTCTGTTCAACGGAGCTATCAGGAACAGCGAGAACGAGCACATGGCCAAGCTGCTCAGGCAGAAGTCGGCCATCATGGTATCGTTCGGCTCCTGCGCCTGCTTCGGCGGAATACCCGGACTGGCCAACGTGACCAACAAGAAGGACATCTTGGAGTACGTGTACTGGCACACTCCGACCTCGGACAACGTCGAACACGTGCTGCCCACCCCGCACTGGCAGGCGCCAGAGGGAGAGGTCGAGATACCGGTTCTCTACGACACCGTCATGACCTTGGACCAGGTCGTCGACGTTGACTACTACATGCCGGGATGCCCGCCCACCACGAACTTGATCAACGAGTTCCTAGGCATTGTGGAGAAGCATGTCAAGGAAGGCGCCGCGCTGCCCCCCAAGGGCTCCGTAATCGCCTCCCAGAAGACCCTCTGCGACGAGTGCCCAAGGACCAGGACCGCCAAGAAGATCGACCGGATCTACATGCCCTACGAGATCGATATCGATCCCGAGAAGTGCATGCTGGAACAGGGGATCATCTGCCTCGGTCCGTCCACCAGGGCGGGCTGCGGAGCCAAGTGCATTCTGGCCAACCAGCCTTGCCGCGGATGCATGGGACCGACCGCCGAGGTGCTGGACCAGGGCGGAAGCATGCTGAGCGCGCTGGCCTCGATATTCACTATCGGGAACCAGGAGAGCCAACTGAACGAGGACGACATCCTGGAGCTCATGGCCCAGGTCAAGGACCCGCTCGGAACGTTCTACGCTTTCACCATGCCTGCCTCGATCATCAAGCGGAAGGTTAAAGAGAAGAAAGCTACCACTGCTTCTAAGGAGGCCTGAATAAAATGTGTCCTATACTGATGGGTCAGGGACCCGACAAGATTGAGAAGACCACCGAGAAGCGGATCACCATCGACCCCATCACCCGTTTGGAGGGTCACGGTAAGATCGAGATATTCCTGGACGACAACGGCAACGTTGCCAACGCTTATTGGCAGGTGCCCGAGCTGAGGGGGTTCGAGAAGTTCTGCATCGGCAGGAACGCCGATGAGATGAACAAGCTGACCTCCAGGCTCTGCGGCGTGTGCCCCGGCGCCCACCACATCTGCTCCACCAAGGCGCTTGATGCGGTGTTCGACGTGGAACCCCCGGAGACCGCCAAGAAACTGCGTGAGCTGTTCTACATGGCCCACTATATCCACAGCCACATCGCGCACTTCTATGCGCTGGCTGCGGCCGACTTCGTCATGGGCCCCGGAGCCCCGGTAGCCGAGAGGAACATCCTCGGTGTCGTCGGCGCCGTCGGTCTGGAGATCGGCGGAGAGGTCATCAAGCACCGTTCCTACGCCCAGAAGATCCAGGAGATGCTCGGCGGAAAGGCCACGCACCCGGTGTGCGGCATTCCCGGCGGTTTCTCCAAGGTGATGAGCGAGGACGAGAGGGTGAAGATCGAGGCCATGGCCAAGTCCTGCGTGACGTTCGGCAAGTTCACCTGCCAGCTGTTCGAGGACGTGGTGCTGAAGAACAAGGATTACCTTGCTCTCATCACCAACCCGGACATCTACTACCACGAGACCTACTACCTGGGTACCGTCGACAAGAACGACAAGATCAACTTCTACGACGGAGAGCAGAAGATGATCTCCCCCACCGGAGAAGAGGTCGCCAGGTACAAGGACAGGGGAACTGAGTACCTGAAGTACATCGCCGAGCACACCCTGCCCTGGTCCTACGAGAAGTTCTGCTACTTCAAGCCGGTCGGCTGGAAGGGTTTGGTCGACGGGAAGGACAGCGGTATCTACCGCGCAACTCCCCAGTCCAGGCTGAACGTCTCCAAGGGCTTCACCACCCCGCTGGCGCAGGCCGAGTTCGAGAAGTACCACGGTACCTTCCGCGACCTAGGCGTGAAGGGGCCGGTGCACCACACCATGTCCCAGCACTGGGCCAGGGTCATTGAGATGCTGTACTCCGCCGAAAAGCTGCTGGAGCTGTCCCAGGACCCGGAGATCACCGGCAAGCACGTTCGCAACCCGGTCGGAAAGCCCGGCGAGGGTGTAGGTATCATCGAGGCTCCCCGCGGAACCCTGGTGCACCACTACAAGGCGGACGAGAACGCCATGATCACCGATGTGAACCTGGTCGTGGGAACCACCAACAACAACGCCCCCATGAACCTCAGCGTCCGCAAGGCCGCCACCGCCCTGATCAAGAACTGGATGGTGTCCCCCGGACTGCTGAACGCCGTGGAGATGGCCTATCGCGCCTACGACCCATGCAACAGCTGCGCCACGCACACCCTGTATGGCCAGATGCCCATGGACGCGGTCATAAGGCGGGCCGACGGTTCGGTCTACAAGACCTTGTCCAGGAACTACTAAACCCCTTTTCCCCAACCTTTTCCTTTTTTTAATTTTTTTAAAAATGGCCGAAGCGCTTTTTGCATCAATCTTCCAGACGGAAGTATCCTCTTCTCTTGACCCGAAGCGAGGAGACGGTTCCCAGCAGCAGCCCGTCCATGAGGTACACCTGTCCGTTCTCCAGATCGATCAGCTCGTTGGAAAGCAAAGGGCCGAGCATTCTCGGACCTTCAAGGTTCACCGGTCCTCCGCCCAGGGAGCGGTTGAAGGCCGGGATCATTATCGCCTCTTCCGGCACCCTGGAATATCTATCGCCGGTGGCTTTGAAACGGCAGCGCACCCAGCAACGTTCGACCTGATTGTGGTGCAGGCCGTCCTCGAATATCACCGCTGGATGGTTGTGTCCCATGACCAGCAGCCTTGAGGACATCACCTCCTCCGAAGGCCAGGCGTGACCGTGAACGAATCCCACGTCGTCAAGTAGGAAGCCGCCCTGATCGTGCACGACGACGCGGGACGGAAGCATGCGCTCGATATCGGTGTCGTGATTGCCTTTCACCAGGTCGATCCTGGGATAATGGTTCAATAGGCCGTTGAAGAAACGGGGGACCTCGATATGCTCCTGCTTGGTGGAGCCCGGGACCTGATGCTTGACGTCCCCGATTATCACCAGGCGGTCCACTCCCTCCGCCAGGTCCTTGAGCTCCTTCTCCATGCGATGCGTTTGACTCGGAACTATGACGCCCCGGAAGCGCATGTCCGCCTCTAGCCCGATGTGAAGGTCGCCTACGCAAAGAACGCGTTCCTCACCGACCAGCTCCAGCACCGGGCGGTCCGGGATCGGCGAGGCCTCGTACGGCATTCAGGTACCTCGCAGAAGTCGGGATGCCAGCATCTCCGGGAGGTGGTTCTCCCGCACGCCATCAATGACCGGTCGTTGATCGTAGGCCACTCGGAAATTGCTGAACGTCCATTCCGACGAGTCCAGAATGGCGTAGGAGGCCCTAGGGTCCCCATCCCGGGGCTGACCGACCGATCCTGGATTGATGACATGCCCCGTCGGGAACTGTATCTGATATGGCATGTGAGTGTGGCCGAGCACCAGCAGCTTGGCGCCGGCGATGGCGAGCAGCTCGTCGCTCACATGTTCCTCGAAGATGTATTCGGACATGTGGCGCGGAGAGCCGTGGTGAATGGCGACCATCACCTCCTCCACCGGGCGGTGTATGGAATTGGGAAGGTCACGAATGTAATCGTAGGTGGAAGATGACATGTGCTCCCTGGTCCACTCGATGGCCGCTGCGGCGATGCTGTTCATGTTCCTGGTGCCCACCATCACGGCGCGGTCGTGGTTCCCGGCGATGCAATGAACCCCCCTCCTCCTCAGGATCTCGACGACCTCGTCCGGGAAGGTGTAATATCCGAGTATGTCCCCGGCGCAGTATATCTGCGTGACATTGCGTACCGCCATGTCCTTCAGGACCGCCTCCAGGGCGGGAAGGTTGGCGTGCACATCGGAAATGAAACCTATCTTCATGCGGTCACCGGCTCAGGTCCTGGAGAGGCTGCGGCGAAGCACCTGGGGTATCCTCTCCAGCAGGTCGGTGGCCACCAGCCCGTAGCTGTTCTTCTCGAATGCCAGATCTCCGGCCGAACCGTTCATGAAGGCCGATATGCGCGAGGCGTTGAACGGAGAGACCTTTTTTGACACCAGTCCGGCGGTTATTCCTGCCAGCACGTCCCCGGTGCCGCCCACGCTCATTCCCGGGTTCCCGGTCCGGTTCATCTTGACAGCACGGCCGTCGGTGATGATATCGACGCGCCCTTTCAGCAACACGGTCCATCCTGTATCGGCCGCCAATTTCTTGGCGCTCTCAATTCTCGATTCCATGTCCTGCGTTATCCTATGTCCCACCAGCAGTTCCATCTCGCGGTGGTGAGGCGTCAGCACCCCGGTCTTTCCTTTCAACAGGTCAAGATGCTCGCTGACCGCCTTGAGAGCGTCGGCGTCCAGGACCATCGGCTTGTCGCAGGCGGAAACGAAGGTACGTATCGCTTCCAAGGTCGACCGATCGTCTCCCAGCCCCGGTCCCAGCAGGACCGCGTCGACCCTTTCGGTCAGCTTTTTCAATTGCTCGACGTGCTCCGGTCCGAGGCGAACGCCCTCCAGGCCTTCCACGATCAGGTTCGGGGAATAGGATGCTACGACGCTACTGATGTTATCTGGACAGGAGACGAAGACCAGATCGGTCCCGATGCGATAGGCGGCCATCGCGGCCAAGGCCGGCGCTCCGGTGTAAGGGCCGCCCCCGATCACCAACAGCCGCCCGTTCTGCCCCTTGTGCGTGTCCGGTAAGGGCAACGGGTAATGCACCAGATCACCCGGTCCCACATACCTCTCGGCGTCCGCCGGAATGCCAACGTCCGCCACAACGATCTCCCCGCAGGAGCCCTCGTCCATCCCCGCCTTGCGGTCGTGGAACGTCACCGTCAATATCGGTCGTACGGCCAGAGCGCTGCCCATTCCAGATGGCACATCGGCCGAGACCACTGGCTTTCCTGAGGCGTTGATGGTCCTGACGATGTTGGCGAAAGCTCCTCTCGGCTCTCCCCGGGAGCCAACCCCCAGCAAGGCGTCCACCAGAACATCATAACCGGAAAGGTCCTCCCCGGCATACACCTTGTGCAGCTCCTCCACCTTCTCAAAGTTGATACGGGCTTCAGGGGTGCTTATCTCCGATGATGGCAGGGCGAGGAACACCCTCACCCTGTTGCTCTTGGTCAAGGCGCGGGCGGCCACGAACCCGTCCCCGCCGTTGTTGCCCTTACCGCAGAGGATGGCGATGCGCAATCCGCTTCCGAAGCGAGAGGTTATCTCCTGGGCCAAGGCCCAACCAGCGTTCTCCATCAGTACCTCCGTGGGCACCCCCAGGAACTCCGAATTGATGTCCAGTACCCGGACCTCCTCCCGCTCGATCATGAAGAAGCATATGGCCGTGGTTGTGAATAATCCTTTCCTGGCAATCAATAATCAATTTATATCAGGATTCCTTTTTTACCGCTGGAAGATATTCAAATGTCTGAGATCAAACGCTTAGTGCTAGACGTGCTCAAACCCCACCATCCATCGATAATCGATCTGGCCAACAGGCTCAGCGTAGTGGAAGGCGTATCCGGCGTCAACTGCACCTTGGACGAGGTTGACCAGGAGACCGAGAGCATCAAGATAACCATAGAAGGCGCGGCCATCAACTATGAGGACGTGGAAGAGGTCATCATAGACTCCGGAGCGGTCATCCACTCCGTGGACAGCGTTTCCGCCGGCAAGAAGCTGGTGGAAGAGGTCGAGACGCCTCAGGACCGCTGAGACTTAATCAGCAGTTCTCCCACCTTTTTTATCAATTGGGACTTGGGCATGGTCTTTTCGACCAGTACCCGCCCGTCGCTGGAGAACCAGTTGGCGGGATACTTCTTCTCCCGCTCCACCTTGTGCTGCAGACCCAGCTGCCTTAAGGCAGCTGATAAAAGGTCTACCTTCGGATCGTTTATGGCCGAGCCCTTTTTTACTTTGCGGCCCTGGGACCGGGGTCTCGACCGGTCGAAATACTCCGGCCAGAGCACCCATGCGGTGTCTTCGTCCAGGGCCATGAAAAACCCGTCAGCCTTATTCCTTCACCAGGATGGCGTTGATGGCGCCGTCCTGTCCCGGCCGGGAGGTGACCTTGGCCAGGCCCAGGTCGGTCTGGATGACCGCACCCTTGGTGACGATGTTGCGCTGAACGTAGTTGGGGTTGGAGGGGCTCTCCTTGACGGTGATGATCTTGACCTTCTGGGTCTTGTTGGTGGCCGGGTCGACCACGTTGGCGAACTGAGCCTTCAGCAGGCGTACCTTGACGTTCGCCCCGCGCACCCTGGACACCTGACGCTTCTCGCTGCCTACGAAGGTGAAGACAGGCTCCTTACCGATCTCGAACCTGCGCTTCTTCCTAGACAGTGTCAAACGCCCGCCAGTGGGCTTCCTCTTAGACCTACCTTGCCATAATGCCATAGCAATCCTGAGCCACCTAAATGGACATGTATATAAAAACCTTGGCTTCCGGCCTAGAGGTCCAGTAGGGTCAGCCTGACCTCGTCGTCCAGTTCCATCATGCCCGCGTAGTGGTCCTTGGCCGCTCCGGGGTTCATGTACCAGACCCCTTCCTTGCGTACCACGCCACGGTCCTCGTGGATATGGCCGGACAGGACTACAGATGGTTTGTACTTTGCTATCGCCTCGGCCACAGCGGTGCTGCCTACATGCTTCCCGGAGAAGGTGCTATCGAAGGTGCCATACGCCGGATTGTGCAGGACCAGGACCATGCCCTCCTCCATTATCGGTTCCAGAAGCCGCGCCATCTCCTCCTCGGGCATCTCGAACGGGGTGCGGAATATGCTGGGGTTGGAACCGCCCAGGCCTCCCCAGGTCCGCCCGTCGATGTTCATCTTGATACCATGCAGCGAAATGCCGGCGCTCCTTATGTACGCGTCGGTGCCCAGCGGATCGCAGTTTCCCGGAACGGCATAGCACTTCGCCCCGAGGTCCCTGATGAACTCCTCCGCGAACTGCGGCGGGCCGAAGTGGGTGATGTCACCGAGCAGGACCACCGCGTCCAGGGAATGCTCTTTCATAAGCTCCCGGGCCGCCGCCGGCACCCATTCCCGGCGGTGCACGTCGGATAGCACCAGGTATCTGCTGCTCATGCCCCGGAATATCTGGGCATGGGATAAACACTTTTCTCAGGCGAATCCGAAGCCCAGGTCCTGATACACCAGAATATATGCGGCCGAGAAACCGATTATGGCGGAACCGTTGAGGAATGGGAGGCCGGCCTGA
The DNA here is from genome assembly GCA_041304605.1 of Methanomassiliicoccales archaeon. GTDB lineage: Archaea > Thermoplasmatota > Thermoplasmata > Methanomassiliicoccales > UBA472 > UBA472. Next base: position 6,611 of record JBFYNB010000022.1, on the reverse strand, counting down.
GGACGGCCCTTGGAGATCAGGAACATAAGAGACAGGAAACCCAGGAGCACCGCGGCGAGGGTCAGCACGGCCACGGTCATGGCCGGGGACGGCCAGCCCGTGGAGCTCACCGGCGAAAGGTTGGCTGCGGCGGAGACCACCAGCACCGAGGGGATGATCGCGTCCCCCAGCCCCATGAGCATCATCTCCCGTTCCGCGTCCTTGCTGCGGTCGTGCAGGTCCAGTTTCTTGCCCTGTTCTGCATTCTTGCCCGGAACGATCAGAACGATCGGCAATCCGAGATCCCCCACTCCCTCGGCCAGGGTGAGCATGTGCTTGGTGACGTAAACGGATAACGCATCGTAAACGGCCAGTATCGCCAAGAGGATCAATGACGGCAGTATCCCGAGCGAGAGGCCGAGAACGAGCGCTGCGCCAACACCAAGCACCAGGCCGGTCCCGTTCACCACATACCACCGCGGGAATTTTATCAACAGGAATATCAGGAAAGCCGCCAGGAACGCCCCGAAGGCCAGCGAAGGGATCTCCGGAATACCGGCCAGCATCACGAAGAGCGAACCTATGGAGAAAAGACCCAGCCCCATGGCCGTGAACAGGAGCGCCTTTAAAAGCCCGATCCTGGATCGCTTGATGAGAAGTAGGAGCAGCCCGGTCATGGCCAGTACGAGCACTATGTACATGATGGGGTTCGTGGGGTCGTTCTGGTCCGAGAAGGCTCTGTAACCAGAGGGAACCCCGGGAACCATAAGCAATGCCAGCACGGGCACGGCCAGGAACATGCCCGTCATCACGAGGTACTGCCTGGCGGTGCGCATGCATGGCCATGCCGTTCCGCGGATAAAACCGTTGTCGCCGCCGGAACGGCGGGAAGGGATGAACTACGCGGCGCTCTGAGACGACATCGAGATGAAGGACGAAAGGCTAGGGAAAAGATTGGAGCGGGCCCATGGCCTGCCGGAGATATTCGAGGTGGTGAAGGAAGCGGTCCGTTCCTCCATTGGAATGTCCAGGGCCGGCCTGATGCTAGGGCTGGCCGACATGGGGGGCGGTCCAATGCACATGGTGGGCGGTCTCTATCCGTCCGCTACCAACATAATCGTGATGAACAAGGCTCCCATGGCCTTCCTGGCCAAGGACCAGGAGCGCTACCGGGCGTACTGCTTCCACATCCTGCTGCACGAATACCTGCACAGCCTGGGGTTCATGGACGAGGCCGAGGTTCGTCGGCGCACCTATCAGATCAGCAGATCGACATTGGGCGAGGAGCACATGGCGACCATGATGGCCACCGACCTGTCTAGGTTCCTGCCGAACGTGAGCTACGGCGTCCCGAAGGACACCGACGGGGAATTGGACATCGAGCTGGTGTCCGATTTCGATCGCTCGAACTGCGGCTACTTCGCCTGATCACTCCACGGACACGTTGCCGTAGGCGACCTTTCCAGTGATCTTGGCCACCTTGACCTTCACCCTGGACCCCTTTACGGTTCCGGGTACGTAGATGATGTAGTCGAACATGCGGGCCACACCGTCGCCCTTCTTGCCGACATCCTCGATCATCATCTCGTAGATGCCGCCCTCCCGCAGTCCTTCCTCGCTGGGCTTCTGGACCTTGCGGACGTTGACGGGGCGGTGCGCACCGCACGCTTCGCACTCCAGAATAAGGACGCGATCCTCCTTGTTGATGTGCGTGTCAGGCCTTCCGCATTCGGAGCAGAGGACAAAGGTATCGACGTAGTTCTGGATCTTGTCTGCGATCTGGGTAGGGGTGAGGCGGGTCTTGAAGACGACGCGGCGCCCCTCCATGGTTCCCGGGGTACCGAGCTCTCGCAACAGGTACTGCAGGATCTGCTCCGGCTCCCGGCGCAGGGTGTCCACCACGTCCCCGAAGTTACGGAACACGGTGGTCTTTCCTTCCTGGAACACGTCAGGCTCAGGGACCACGAAACGCTCATGCTTCTCGATGGTCTCCGGCAACTGCGTCTTGGCCCGGTCCAGAAGGGAAAGGTAATCGTCATCAGCCATGTCTATCGGCCCTTCAAGTCTACCATGCCATATAAAGCTTATTGGGTCCCGCCGTACTTGCGGGCCACCGCCGCCCTGACCAGTCCATAGTGCAACGGGGACGGTTTGCTGGGCCGGGACTTGAACTCCGGGTGGAACTGCGAGGCGACGTAGTAATCGTAGCCGGACATCTCCCCGATCTCCATCTTGACGCCGTCGGCGGAACGGCCGGTGAACTTCCAGCCTCCCTTCTCCAGATCATCGATGTGCTTCGGATTGACCTCGAAGCGATGGCGGTGCCTCTCCATGATGAGCGCCTTGCCGTACAGCTCGAAGGCCTTGGACCCTTCCTCGACCATCACCGGCTGCGCGCCCAGTCTCATGGTCGCGCCCATCCTCTTGACGTTCTTCTGCTCTGGTAGCAGGTCGACCACTGGGAACGGGGTGTCGGGATCGAACTCGGTGCTGTTCGCCCCCTCCATGCCGAGAACGTTCCTTGCGAACTCTATGGTGGCTATCTGGAAACCCAGACACACTCCTAGGAACGGTATCCGGTTCTCCCTGGCGAACTTGGCGGTGGCGATCTTTCCCTCGATGCCGCGGGTGCCGAACCCTCCCGGGATGAGTATTCCGTCGGCGTTGAGCAGCTCTTCGGTGATGCCGTACTGCTGGACGACCTCCGAATCGACAAAGACGACCTGGACCTTGGCTCCCGCCTCCGCCCCGGCGTGGTGGAAAGCCTCCAGATGGGAAATGTAGGAATCTGCCAGATTGGTGTACTTGCCAACGCAAGCTATTCGCACGGTACGCTCAGGATCGTGTATGCGGTTGGCGAAGGCCTTCCACTCTTCCAGGTCCTGGGCCTTCGCCGCGAGGCCGAACCGGTCCATGATGTATTCGGTCAGGTTCTGCTCCTCCAGTGCCATCGGCACGTCGTATATGGAACGGGCGTCCGCCGCGGTCACCACCGCTTCGATGGGAACGTCGCAGAAAAGGGATATCTTGCGCCTGATGGACTCCTCCAAAGGCTCCTTGCACCTGGCGACCAAAATGTCAGGCTGTATGCCGATGGCCCTCAGCTCCTTGACCGAGTGCTGGGTGGGCTTGGTCTTCTGCTCGCCCACCGTGCCCATGACCGGCACCAAGGTGGTGTGGACGTACAGGCAATTACGTCCTTTCCCCAGGTCCTGGTTCATCTGGCGGACCGCCTCCAGGAAAGGCATGGACTCGATGTCACCCACCGTTCCTCCGAGTTCGACAATGCACACGTCCGCGCCGGTCGCTTCGGCCACGTTGATTATGTGCGCCTTGATCTCGTTGGTGATGTGCGGGATGATCTGCACGGTCTTTCCGAGATACTCGCCAGTTCGCTCCTTCTCTATGACCGACTTGTAGACCTTGCCGGTGGTAATGTTGTGAGCGCTGGTGAGACTTATGTCCAGGAACCTCTCGTAGTTGCCGAGGTCCAGATCGACCTCGCCGCCGTCGTCGAGAACGAAGACCTCCCCGTGCTCGAAGGGGTTCATGGTCCCCGCGTCAACATTGAGATAGGGATCGATCTTGATGGCCGTGACCTTGATCCCGCGGGATTTCAGAAGGCGGCCGATGGAAGATGCAGTTATTCCCTTGCCTAAACCAGAAATGACTCCGCCCGTGACAAAAATGTATTTCATGCCTTCACGGGAACTCTCGATAACCTGGAATGATATTTATGACTTATGTTGAGCAATGCTGGACTGCAGCAGCTCTGATCAAAACAAAATAAAAATTATGCTTAGAATGGGGACGCTCGATGTTGTTTTTAGTGCCTGGTAACCCTGCCGGAATTGGTGGAGGAAACACACGAAATGCCATGTAGCTTCACAGTGTTTCCCCTTGCGTAGGAGGTGATCCATCTGCAGGTTCCCCTACAGATACCTTGTTACGACTTAACCCTCCTTGCTGAATCTCAGTTCGAAGACCCCAAAATGAGATATCCTTACTGAAACCCAACTCGGGTGGTTTGACGGGCGGTGTGTGCAAGGAGCAGGGGCATATTCACCGCTTGATGTTGACAAGCGATTACTACGGAATCCAGCTTCATGAGGGTGAGTTACAACCCTCAATCCGAACTACGATTGGGTTTCGAGATTGCCTTCACCTTTCGATGTCGGAGCCCATTGTCCCAACCTTTGTAGCGCGCGTGTAGCCCAGGAGATTCGGGGCATACGGACCTACCGTTGACCTCTCCTTCCTCTGTCTTAGCGACAGCGGTCCCGTTAATGTGCGTGCCCTCCGGAGAGAACACTAGCAATTAACGGCGAGGGTCTCGTTCGTTATCTCACTTAAGAGAACGCCTTACGGTACGAACTGACGACGGCCATGCACCACCTCTCGGAAAATCAGGCAAGGTCATCAGCCTGGCCTTCATGTAACCGTCGCTCCTGGTGAGTTGTCCGGCGTTGAATCCAATTGAACCGCACGCTCCTCCCGTTGCGGTGCTCCCCCGCCAATTCCTTTAAGTTTCATCCTTGCGGACGTACTCCCCAAGCAGCAGGCTTAACAACTTCTCTCCGGCACTGGGCGCCCTCAAAGGACCCCCAACACCAAGCCCGCAGCGTTTACACCCTGGACTACCGGGGTATCTAATCCCGTTTGCGCCCCAGGGCTTCGTCCCTCACCGTCGGATTCGTTCTAGTGAGACGCCTTCGCCACCGGTGGTCCTTCTAGGATTACAGGATTTTACCCCTACCCCAGAAGTACCTCTCACCTCTCCCGATCCCAAGTCTTGCAGTCTCCCCGGACTTCGAACAGTTAAGCTGGTCGATTTACCCAAGGATTTACAAAACCGGCTACGGACGTTTTAGGCTCAATAATATCGACCACCACTTGGGCCGCGGGTATTACCGCGGCGGCTGGCACCCGTCTTACCCGGCCCTTACTTCTCCGGTTTTTTAGACCAGAGAACAGCCAACACAATGTGCTGGCACTTGGAATTCCCTCATCGGGGTTTCCCCCATTGTGAAGTTTTCGCGACTGCTGCGCCCCGTAGGGCCTGGACTCATGTCTCAGAGTCCATCTCAGGGCTCCCTCTCTCAAGGCCCTTACGCGTCATAGGCTAGGGGGTCCGTTACACCCACTACAACCTGATACGCCGCAGACCAATCCTTGGGCACCGGAGTTTTCGATCTAAAAGCATTCCAGCTTTCTAGATCTATGGGGTATTATTCTCAGTTTCCCGAGGTTATCCCCCACCCAAGGGCATGTTATCCGCGTGTTACTGAGCGGTCCGCCGAGTCCTTGCGACTCTCGACTCGCATGTCTTAATCGAATTCCAATAGCGGTGGCCGCCGGCAGGATCAACCGGAATTGATCCTTCGACAACCATTATTAATTGATCGCCTAGGATGTGTATTAAAGAAAATTGGCAGAGTTACCAAGTTTCACCAGCAGTACCACTTCCGAAGAAATGTTACTGCCATCGAGCGTCAGAAACAAGAGAGCACGTCGACGCATTTTCGACGGAGATCTTGTTTCTCCATTCCCATTCTTTTGCCCCCCTAGATGCAAGCATCCAGTTCGGCTTTTTTTACGCTGTGTTTCAGCGCAGAATCCCCTTAACTTCGGTCTCATATATAACCGTTTCGGGGTTCTAATTTTTTGAAGCGACTAAAGCGCCTCAGTCGAAGCGATTTCAACGCTTCCATCCCTCCCATTATGGCAGTGCTATTTCACCTTTTCCCTAGAACGGGCTCCGAAAGGGTGCTCCGTACGCGATATGGAGGCGAAAATGGTCAAAAGGCGCCGTCCTCATTCGTTTATCCCTCCGATCGGTGCCAGGGCGAGGCTTCAGAACCATGAAAATCTCCAGTGCTGGGAGAAAAGTCAGCGCTTGGCAAAAGCTTTTAATAAAGACTCCTGCTTTTGCAGCCGGAAAGCGGAGGTGGCCCAGCCCGGCAAGGCGATGGATTGCTAATCCATTGTCCGCAAGGACCCGGGGGTTCGAATCCCCCCCTTCGCGCCATTCTTCTCATCATCTATTTTACTTAGACGTAATACGTAACTACGCAGTGCATTCCCGGTTCCAAAATCCTTTCGTGATGACCATACAATTCTTCTTATTGATTAATATCCGAAAGAAATATCGGATATTCATGAAATTAGGAATGATCCTCTATTCGAACGATCCAGAGACCGTCTATCAGGCCTTCCGTCTAGGTATCTTTTCCCTTGGACAAGGGGATAACGTCAACATGTTCCTGCTGGCCAGGGGTGTGGAGTGCGAGGACCTGGACAACGAACAGTTCAACATAACCAAGGAGATCAAGTCCTTCCTGGACGCGGGCGGTAAAACATACAGCTGCACCTCCTGCATGAAGCTGAGGGCCAAGGGGGAGTCAGCGGCCTGCCCCCTGTCCAAGATGGCCGACCTTTACAAGATCATCGCGGAGAGCGACAGGGTCATCACGCTATAATGGGTCAGACGTCCTTTGCATGATGGCCACACCGTGCCTTAAGGGGCACGGAGCCCATATGGTCCCCGAAAAAATAAACGAAGGGGTGAGGTCACGTTGATCACATTTACAGTGAAGAACGAGGCTGAAGGTGGGCATATTAATTTGGCCAAA
>JBFYNB010000021.1:0-20962 GCA_041304605.1 Methanomassiliicoccales archaeon | reverse complement strand
GATGCTGCCTCCGACCCCGTAGGACAGGGCCTCAGCGCCAATGATTGGGCCTCTAGCGCTCCGGATACGACGTCCCCCGCTGTCACCCCCGCATGTCGACGATTACGGTGTACAAGGACACGCCGAACGTCCCGGTCAAGCCTAGCGAGTGGTCTTATTCATGCAGCATATTTATAAATTTACCATCGGGAGAGAACAGGATCGGCAAGCCATATGCCGTCCATCAATTCTTAAATAGTTTATTTGTGATTCATAAACAATATTTGATTTCAATATCAAATAATTGAATCAATTATCAAGGAGTGTTAACTTGGGAGGAAAGGACCTTGCCGCCAGGACCGCCGCGATATCAGATGCGCTCAAGCACGGTTCGTCGCAGTTCTCGTTCCGGCCAGAGAAGCGCAGATTGATGGTCAAGGACCTCTCCAACGCGGCCTTGGGCATTCTCATCATATTGTTGATATGGTGGACGGTGGCCGAGGCCATGATCGCTCTCAAAGGGGCGGCCTTCCCCACCCCTCCGGAGGCCTTCCAAGGGCTGATAGATTCGCTGAGGGGTGCGGAGATCAACGGCGAGAGCATCTACTCCCACACCGCCGCCTCCATGTGGAGATGGGGCGTAGGATACGCCATCGCCCTGGTCCTCGGCCTTGGCATCGGGCTGGCGTTCGGCACCATGCCCAGAGCGCACGACGCGGGCATAGTATCCGTCTACATCCTGCAGATGATACCAGGCTTGGCCTGGATACCGATAGTCATGCTGGTCTTCGGCCTGGGCGAGTCTGCCACGGTGTTCATAATCCTGATAACCGCTATGCCGCCCATCATCATCAATACCGCGGGAGGAATACGCCAGACCCCTCCGATATTTACTCGCGTGGCCAAGATGTCCGGCCGGGACCATTGGGCCTTGTTCTCCAAGGTGTTGATCCCCAGCGCGGCCCTGTCAATAATCAACGGAATGCGCCTGGGACTGGCGAACGGCTGGAGGGTGCTGATAGCAGCGGAGATGATAGTTGGGGTCGCCGTCGGTCTGGGATACACCATCAACTGGAGCCGTTATAGCCTGGATTTCACCTCGGCTTTCGTTTGCATAATCATAATCTGCGTCATTGGGCTGATCATCGAGAAGCTGTTCTTCGTCGCCTTGGAGAACAGGCTGCGCAACCGACTAGGGCTGGACAGGGAGGGATAAGATGTTGGCGGAGCTGCGCAACGTCTCCAAGGTGTTCGCGAACCCCCGTACCGGTAAGGGATTGGTGGCGCTGAACGACGTGTCCCTTAAGGTGGAGGAGGGGGAGTTCCTCTGCCTGATAGGCCCGAGCGGATGCGGCAAGAGCACCACGCTGAACCTGCTGGCCGGTTTCGAGTCGCCCACAAAGGGAGAAGTACTGTTCCATGAGGAAAAGATCACCGCACCGTCCCCCCGGCGGGGGGTGGTGTTCCAGGAATCCAGCCTATACCCCTGGATGACCGTCCTGCAGAACGTGACCTTTTCCGTACAGGGAGCCCTGGACAGGAAAGGCAGGGAGGCCAGGGCCATGAAGTACCTGGAGATGGTCGGCCTGTCCGAGTTCGCCAATGCCCGGCCGAACGAGCTGTCCGGAGGAATGAAGCAGCGGGTGGCCATCGCCCGGACCCTGGCCATGGGCCCCGACCTGCTGCTGATGGACGAGCCCTTCGGCTCCCTGGACGAGCAGACCCGGCGGAAGCTGGACAACGAAGTTCTTTCCCTATGGAAAAAGGAGAGGAAAACAGTGGTCTTCGTCACCCACAGCATCGACGAGGCCCTGATACTCGGCACAAGGGTAGTGCTGATGTCCGCCTCTCCCGGACGGGTAAACCGCGAATGGAAGATCGATCTTCCCTGGCCCAGGGATCCCTCCTCCCTGCAGATCACACATCTCAAGGAGCAGATGATGGGGCGGCTCCAGACCTGCTCCTGCGCGGCCGGTGCTCCTCAGCCCTCTTTCATCAGGATGGATATTACAATGGAGGATGCCGAGCGATGAACACGAAGCTTGTCGCCCTCGCGGCGGTCATCGTCATCGTTTTTACCACGGCTGGTGCCGCTCTGCTACTGCTGCCTCAGGAAGAGGGGACGAGCATAAGCCTGGCGTACTCGGAGAAGGTCAACTATGAGACGCTGATGGTGGCCAACGCCAACGGATATTTCCAGGACGAGGGTGCGGACGTCGATGTCAAGCTGGTCACTGGCGGCATCGAAGCGGCCACCGCCCTGATCACTGGAGCGGTGGACCTGGCCGCCATGGGCGACGCTCCGGCCGTTCAGCTGATCAGCCAGAACCAAGGGGCGAAGATATTGGCCAGGCTGGTGGGAGGGGAAGGAGTTCACCGATTCATCGCCTGGAACGATATCCAAGAACCGAAGGACCTGGAAGGCAAGAAGCTGGGGATACAGCAGACCTCCGGCACTCACGGTGCCTTCCTGATGTGGGCCGAGGCGAACGAGGTGAACGTTGACAACATAACCCTCGTCCCCATGAACCCCAGAGACATACCCCTGGCCATGCAGAGCCGGCAGATCGACGCCATGGGCGGTTCCGAACCATGGGCGGTCAACACCGAAAATCTGTGCGGTGACGACGTTCACGAGCTGGGCAACTCCTCCGGTCTTGGAAGCACCTTCCCCATCGTCCTGGTGGCCTCTGAGCGGGCCTTGCAGGACAAGCCAGAGGCCATAAAGGCGGTACTGAAGGCCTTGGACCGGGGGAACGACTTCATCAAGAGCAATTGGAGCGAGGCCATGGAGATCTGCGCTGAACGTACCGGTCTTTCAACGGACGACCAGTCGCGGTGCAGCGGGTTCCAGTTCTATGAGCTTGGTTTCAACGGAACGGATGTGGAATCGATGAACATGACCGCCCGGAGCTTGATGGGGTTCGGCAGCATCACGCAGGTGCCGGACGTCATGGCGCATGTGGACCTTTCTCTCATGCCAAGGGACGGGGAGGCATGAACGGCCGGGAAAGGTTCCTGACCGCGCTGCGTCGTGACGTTCCAGACGCCCCGCCGCTGTTCCTGCGCGACCTGACCCTGGCTCTGGACGAAACCGGTTACTCGACCCCGGAGGTTTGCTCCGGTGATTACGATGGAAGAAGGTCCGCTGATTCGGTCATCGCCCTGCATCGCCGCCTGGGGCAGGACGCGGTTGTGGGCTGCGTTCACTACGTGGGGCTGGAGGTGGAGGCCCTGGGCGGAGAGGTCAGGTTCCCGGAGCACGGCATACCGAGCGTTCTGGTGCATCCATTCCAGGACCCGGGAACTGAACTCCCTGATCTTGACCTGGAAAGAGTTCCGACGTTCCAAAACGTCGCACGTAGCTATCGCCTAGTGTCCGAGGCGATCGGCGGCCAAACGGCCATGGTATGCAATCTGGAAGGTCCCCTCACCAAGGCCGCCTTGTTGCGGGGCATGGAGAACCTGGCCCTGGACATGTACCACGATCCGACGCTCGCCTCTGCCTATGTTAGATACGCCACGGATCTGGCTAAGGATTACCTGGAGTTCTTGGGAAGCAGAACGGAACTGGACTGCTGCTTCGTTGCCGCCGCCTCCGACAATCCGGACATATTCGGAAAGGAAGCGTTCCTGGAACATACCATGCCCAACCTGGCCCGGATACGGGAGGTCTCCCGAGGCATGGGACTTATGACCGTGTTCCATCCGCACGGTGACCTCAGTTCCAAAGACAACCTTCCGCTCATCGAGAACATGATAGATTCCGGGGTAGAGGGTTTCCAGTTCGCCGAAGGGAACGACCATCGGGCCTTGAGGAAAGAGTTCGCGGACCGCATCGCGCTCCTCGGCGGCATAGACGCCTTCACCACCCTGCTCCTGGGACCAAAGGAGAGGATCGAACGGGAAACGCGGGCGTTCCTTAGCGATTTCCATCCCTGGAAAGGATACGTGTTCATGTGTTCCTGCTCCCTGCACCGCGGGATGCCGATGGGGAACGTGGAACATATGGTGCGTACTGTGCGGGGGTCCACGAAGAAAGGCATATGAACTCTGACCTGTAATATGACCAGTCGATGCTTTCTCCGGACGCCGCCGACAAACCGCCTTGGCTGAGGACCAAGGCCTCCGTCTCCCATGGAGCTAGCGTTCGCGGCGAACTGCGGTCCGGCCAGCTGCGGACGGTATGCGACTCCTCCCGCTGTCCGAACCTGGGAGAGTGCTGGGGAAAGGGTCACGCCACGTTCATCATCCTTGGCGATAGGTGCACCCGTTCCTGCCGCTTCTGCGCGGTGCCTTCCGGGAAACCTTCCGTAACGGACCTGGACGAACCATGGCGCGTGGCCGAGGCCGTGAAGCGCCTCGGGCTCCGTCACGCGGTGGTAACATCGGTCACCCGGGACGACCTGCCTGACGGAGGTGCCGGCATCTTCGCCGAGGTGGTAAGGCAGATAAGATGGAACAACCCCGGGACGACGGTCGAACTGCTCGTACCTGACCTGCAGGGGGACCGCCAAGCCTTGGCGTGCATTCTCGAATCTGCCCCGGACGTGCTCGGCCACAATCTGGAGACGGTTCGTTCCCTGCAGTGGATAAGGGACCGCCGGGCATCCTACGAACGCTCCTTGAGCGTTCTTTCCACGTGCAAGGAGTTATCTCCTTTGACGCTGACCAAGAGCTCGCTTATGCTGGGGCTCGGAGAGACCCGGGACGAGGTGAGGCAGGCGATGGAGGACCTCCGCGCGGCGGGAGCGGACCTGCTGACCCTGGGGCAGTACCTTCCGCCCAAGGGAACTGGTTTGCCGGTGCAAAGATACGTGCCTCCGCAGGAGTTCGACGATCTTTCCGCTGAAGCGAAACGTATGGGCTTCAAGGGTGTGAGGGCGGGACCTCTGGTCCGTTCCTCCTATGACGCTTTCGATCTGATGACAGAGGCTGGTGCGAGACGATGCTGACAGACGATTTCGATCCGATCAAGGGTGAGATGCTCCGCGTGATGGACGAGGAAGGGAACGTGGACACCTCCCTGATGCCGAAGTTGAGCGATGAGCTGCTCCTGAAAGCGTACCGCAACATGCTGCTGACGCGACTCGCGGACGACAAGGCGGTGAAGCTGCAGAGGCAGGGAAGGTTGGGAGCTTATCCGCCAAGCAAAGGGCAGGAAGCCAGCCAGCTCGGCCCGGCCATGGCCATGAAGGGGGGAGATTGGCTGGTCTGGGCCTTCCGGGAGATGGGGGCGCTGCTTTGGAAGGGCGCTCCGCTAGGAACGCTGTACCTTTACTGGATGGGCAACGAGCTCGGTAACGTTTACCCGGACGGAGTCCGGATCACTCCCTCGGTCGTCCCGGTCGGCTCTCAGATCCCCCATGCCGTCGGAATAGCCTACGCCAGCAAGATGAGGGGGGAGAAGGACGTCACATTAGCCTATTTCGGCGATGGGGCGACCTCCGAAGGCGAGTTCCACGAAGGTCTGAACTTCGCAGGCGTCTACCAAACGCCGAACGTTTTCGTGTGCCAGAACAACCAGTTCGCCATATCGACCAGGCGCGCCAAGCAGACCGCCTCGGTCACCATCGCGCAGAAGGCCGTCGCCTACGGCTTCCCCGGGATATTGGTGGACGGCAACGACGTCCTGGCCATGTACGCCGCGGCCAAGGAGGCCTTCGATCGCGCCAGGAAGGGCAAGGGGCCGACGCTCATCGAATCTTACACGTACCGTCTGAGCGACCACACCACATCGGACGACTGGCGCAAATATCGTTCCAAGGAAGAGGTGGCCGAATGGGAGCGCAAGGACCCGCTTAAGAGGTTCAAGGCGTATCTGCTCTCCAAGGGCATCCTGAAGGACGATGATCTTCTGGCGAAGGAGCTGGCCGAGATCGTGGAGAAGGCGGCCGCCGAGGCGGAATCGGTGCCCGCGCCAAGCCGGTCGGATGCGTTCGCGCACACCTACGCCGAGATGCCTCCCTACCTCAGAGGACAAATGGGAGGTGGCGGGAAATGATGATGAACATGGTGCAGGCGATAAATTCCGCGCTCGCTATGGAGATGGAGCGCGATCCGTCCGTGGTCATCCTGGGAGAGGACGTCGGCGTGGACGGAGGAGTGTTCCGGGTCACTGACGGCCTCATCGATAAGTATGGCGAGGCCCGGGTGATCGATACCCCGCTGGCGGAGGCTGGGATCGCCGGTATGGCCATCGGAATGGCCTTCAACGGGCTCAGGCCGGTGGCCGAGGTCCAGTTCATGGGATTCTCGTACCTGACCTTGAACCAGATGATCAATCACGCCGCCCGAATGCGCAATAGGACCAGAGGCAAAATGACCGTTCCTATGGTGCTGCGCATGCCCTACGGGGCCGGCGTCAAAGCGCTGGAGCACCACTCGGAGAGCACTGAGGCGCTGTACGCGCAGATACCGGGGCTGAAGGTGGTCGTTCCATCCACGCCATTGGAGGCCAAGGGTCTGCTCACCTCGGCCATACGCGACCCGGACCCGGTCATCTTCCTGGAGCCGACCCGGTCTTATCGCATGCTGAAGGAGGAGGTGCCTGACGGCGAGTACCTGGTACCTTTGGAAAAGGCGAGAACGGTGCAGGAAGGGGACGATGTCACTGTGGTGGGTTGGGGGGCGATGATACCGTTGATACAGAGGGCGGTCGCCGACCTCCAGGCTTCCGTGGAGATCATCGACCTGCGCACCATATCACCCATGGACTCCGAGGCGATCGTGGAATCCGTCAAGCGCACCGGAAGGGCGGTCGTGGTGCACGAGGCCCCGCGCTCCTTTGGTCCAGGCGCAGAGATCGCGTCACGCATCTACGAGGGGGCGATCCTGAAGCTGGAAGCGCCCGTGGAGCGCGTGACCGCACCGGACATTACGGTCCCGTTGCCGAAGGGCGAGGACCATTACTACGTGAACGAGCAGATGATAAGAGATGGAATTGAACGAACGATGAGGTTCTAGGTGGTAATGATGGCGACAGAGTTCAGGTTCCCCGATCTGGGAGAGGGCATAGCCGAAGGGGAGGTCAAGAAGTGGCTGGTGAAGGTGGGCGACACGGTCGCCAGGGACCAGTCCCTTGCCGAGGTGGAGACGGACAAGGCGGTGGTGGAGATACCGTCGCCAGTGGCCGGCAAGGTGTTGCGCCTCGACCACAAGGAAGGGGAACTGGTGAAGGTGGGGGAGGTGCTGGCGGTGATCGGGGAGGCCGGCGAGATCGCGCAAACGCCAGTAGTTCCTCAGGCCACAGAAGAGGAGCGGCCGCCCTCCGTATCGGTCGTAGGCGAGCTTCCCAGGGAGGAGGTGGTGGTGACCTCGGCCACTCAGAAACGGTCCCCAAAGGACGTGAGCGCCATGCCGGCCGTGCGCAAGGCGGCCCGGGACAAGGGCGTTGACGTTGCGACCGTGAAAGCCAGCGGACCTAGCGGCCAGGTACTGGAATCGGACCTTGGAACGAAACAGGGCGCGAAGACCGTCCCGAAGTTCGACATCTACGGTTACGTGGATAGGGTGCCCATACGCGGCATAAGGCGAACGACGGCCAAGAGGATGCTGGAATCCCAGGCGCGCACGGCGGCGGTCACCAGCATGGAGCAGGCGGACGTGACGCGGTTGGTAAGCATGCGGGAAAGGTTGAAGGCCGTGATGAAGGAGCAGAAAGGGGTGAACCTCACGTACATGCCGTTCATTGTCACCGCCATCGTCAGGGCGCTCAAGATGCATCCGCTCCTGAACTCCGTGATAGAGGACGAGCGAGAGGAGCTGGTCATAAAGAAGTACTACAACATCGGGGTGGCGGTGGCCATAGACGACGGGCTGATGGTGCCGGTGATCAAGGCCGCCGACCAGAAATCGTTGTGGGAGCTCGCGGAGGAGATAGCTCTGCTGGCGAAGACGGCCCAGGAGCGCAAGATCGACCTGGCCGATCTGAAAGGTGGTACTTTCAGCATCACCAATTACGGCGTGTTCGGCGGTACGTACGGAACTCCGATAATCAACTATCCGGAGACAGCGATACTGGGGATAGGCAGGATAATGGACGCTCCGCTGGTGGTTGACGGAACGATAAAGGTGCGCAAGGTCCTGCCACTGTCGCTGACCTTTGACCATCGCGCCTACGACGGGGCGGTGGCCGCCAAGTTCCTGCGCGACCTGGTGCGATTGCTGGAGAACCCGGAGGAGCTGCTGCTCAACATGGATGGATGATCAGCGCTCGAAGGTCCATTCGTCGTTCCCGTAGCGCATCTTGGTTATGAGGTCCGCCCTTGTCATTTCGTCCGCTGTTATATCGCCAGTGTACCATTCGCGGTTCATGATGAAGGAGTTGGCCATGGCCGCCGCGACATACTCCCAGGGGACCTTCTTCTGCTCCCGCACGCTGGTGACGCGTTCCGCAGGGTCGCCGAGGAAATGGGAATCGAGCTTGTCCTTCGGCACCTTCAGCACGGAGAACATCTTGATCCGGTCAAGTTCGTAGATCAGCGTGCCGTGCTGGACGAAGATGCCCTGGCGACGGGACTGGGCGCTGCCGCTTATCTTCTTCCCGTTCACCAGCACGTCGTTTATCGGTTCGAACGTTCCCTCTATGCCTAAGAACTTGAGGGCGTTGACGATCCAGCCGCCTATCTCCCGATAAGCGTCGTTTATGTCGGCGGGCATCATGTCCTCCGGGCAGATGACGCTGTAGGTCATCTCCTGATCGTGGAAGACCGCTCCGCCGCCAGTGCTGCGGCGCACCACGTCGACGCCGAGCTTCTTGCAGCTCTCCAGGTCCACCACCTCCTCCAGCTTCTGGAAGCGCCCTATGCTCACCGCTGCCGGCTCCCAGCCGTAGAATCGCATCGTCGGCCCGGCCACCCGGAACGCCACCGCTTCCGCGATGGCCTCGTCCAAAGCCATGTTGTAGGCCGCGCTGGCCTTCTCGTACCTAAGTACGCGCCACCTCTTTCTCAGCATTTCAATCCCCTCAGCAGAAAGGCCAGGTCCGACGGGCCGAACCCCACCGCTCTAAACTTGTTCTTTTTAAGGTAATCAGCGATCACGCCCTCGGGGTCGTCGGACCTCCAGACCTTCTCCTCCATCAGGAAGGACTCCAGGCGCTCCAGCCCTTCCTCGGGGTAAAAGAAGAAGTCGCCGCTGATCATTATACTGACCACATCATCGTCCTGGCACTCGAAGTCCAAGGACAGGGTCTTTCCCCCGGCGACCCTGATCCATCTCTCCACCGGCTCACCCCTTGGCCCAGGCCACGAGCTTGTCCTTGTCGATGCGGCCGCATATGGCCTTGCCGGTGACCTCGTTGTAGAACGCTGGAACGCCAAGATCTCCCCCGCAGGCCGGCGCGATGGTGTCGGCGAACGTGCGCATCAGCTTGGCGTTCTCCTCGTTGTGCCAGACCTCGAGCCTTTCCAGCTTCATCCCCGTCTCCGCCTCGAACTGGTCAACAACCGGCGCCAGCTTGCGGCAGTGGGGGCACTCCCTTCCATGGAACCATATCAGTCTTTTCTCGCTCATTGCGCATCCCTCTTGACGAAAAGCCCGCACCAGCACTCGCCATCCTCCTTGAAGGTCGGCTGCCTGATGAAGTTGCACGGGCATATGAGATTCAGGTCCTTGCCGCGATCGCCGGTGGTGATGCGGCACGGGCAGTACCGCTGCCCTTTCTCCTTGAGGTTCTCCAGGACCCCTTTGGATAGCAGTTCCACCTCGTCCGCCTTGTCGGTGAGCTTGATGGTCGGGCTCTGATCGGAGAACTGCCTCCAGGCCGCCAGCACCTTGGCCTGGTCGTCCAGGGTGGCGTGGTCCTTGCCGATGATCTCCAACGCCTCGCTGAGGTCCGAGAGCACGAACGCGTTCCTTGCTCCGCAGGTGGGACACACTTCCGGGGGCTTGTTCCCGAGGTGTATGTCGTTGCAGACGTGACATCTCCAAAGCTTCTTCATTCTATCCCATTGGCATACGGTGGCCCGGTAATAAAATTATTGAGGTTCACCACTTCTCGTGATGAACCCTGTCCCCGTCGTAGCGGTCGATCAGCTTGCGCTCCTCGGCGGGATGGCCGAAAGGCACCAGCGAGAACGGGACCATGCTGTCGGGAAGGCCGACGAGCTTGCGCAGCCCGCTGACCCTTTCCTCGATCGGGTATATTCCCAGCCAGACCGCGCCGAGGTTGAGCTGGACCGCCATGATCAGGATGTTCTCCGTGGCGGCGGAGCAGTCCTGCACCCAGAAGCCAGGATATTTCTCGAGCGACGGATCAGCGCACACCAATATCGCTCCGGCGCACTCCTCGAGCATCTTGGCATAGGGGTGGAACTCCATGACCCCTTCCAGCGTCCTGCGGTCCCGGATGACCACGAAGTGCCACGGCCGCTCGTTGCCGGCGGAGGGGGCGGACATCGCAGCCTCCAAAAGCTTTCTCACTTCCTTTTCCTCCACGTCCCGCGCCGTGAAGCGCCGGACGCTCCTCCTTTCAAGGATAGGGTCCTTCCTCATCGGTGTTCCTAGGAAGCCCGGCGAACATATAATTATCGAGGTGCTGCGAAAAATGGATATTAAGCCTCCGGCTACGTAGCATCATGCCGGGTTTCGATGAGCTCATCTATGCCACCACGCTGCTGTTCTTCATCTTCGACCCGTTCGCCACCGTTCCCATGTTCATAACCCTGACCAGGGACCAGACCCAGAAGGAGCAGATGGTCAGCGCCAACAAGGCGGTGCTGGTGGCCGGCATACTCTTCGTCATCTTCGCTCTCATCGGCACGGAGCTGCTGGCCCTGTTCAGCATCTCCGTGGACGCCTTCCGCATCGCCGGCGGCATAGTCCTGCTCCTGATGGCCATGGAGATAATCTTCTCCCTGCAATTGAGCAAGAAGGAGGAGACCAGCGTGGCCTGGGTGATCATAGCTACGCCGCTGCTCAGCGGCCCGGGAGTGATAACCACCGCCATCTTACTTGTCCACCTCTATGGCCACTTCACCGTGCTCATCGCCGGGGTGATCAGCCTGGCCATAACCTGGGGCATCATGCGCAACTCCCTGATCATTTCCCAGAAGGTCGGGAACAACGCCATAGACGTGTTCTCCAAGATCATCGGGATGCTGCTGGCGGCCATAGCCGTGGAGTTCATCATGCGCGGTTCGGTGGACTACGTGATGCACAGCCTGAACCTGAGCCTCACGCTTCTCCCGCTGTGATGCGTTTATGCAAAGTTTTTTATCATTCGCGCACAAACGAGGTCCTAGGTGTACCCATGGCCGACTGCAAGAAATGCGACAGCAGCCTCGACGCGATCCAACTGGACGAAACTCCCAAGCTGATGGTCAAGGGCAGGGAGGTCGGGATCAACGCCCTGGACGACATAATGAAGGAGGTCAGGTCCCGCGGCCTTCAGGAGCCAGAGCTTGGAACGGCCTTGCTTGACCAGGTCAAGCGCCTGGACTACGTCCCCCCGTCCATGGAGAAGGACTACCGGGCAGCGCTGCTGCAGGACTATCAGCGCCGCTTCGGCTGAAAATCGTTTCCACGTTTCCATCATTCAAGTGATCACATGACGAAATGCACCATATGCAACAGCGACGAGAAACCGGCCCGGACCGGACCGGTGAAGATGACCGCCATATCCGAGTGTACTGATCTGCGGTTGGAGATCAACGAGGCGCACCTCCGGGTGTTGGACATGTCGGTCCATCTTCTCGGATACGTCAACGCCTACCGCGCCCTCTCGGAGCTTCCTGATTATCTGGGCAGAAGAAGGACCAGGTATGCCATGGTCCTGATAATGCTGGACGAGCTCGGGCCGCTCATGGAGCTGATGAAGGAGTGCGAGAGCGGGATCACCGAGCACTCCGCGGATGTCTCGATCGACGGATACTTCTCCCCCCAGAACCGCCAGGATCGCGTGGAGCGGGTGCTGGACGAGATCGGGAAATCGGAAGTGCTGTTCCTGAAGGTGAAGAAGAACCTGGGACGCGAGCCGTCCGCCATAGATTTCTCGGTCTTCAAGGACCAGTTCCGGCGGACCGACGGGAACATGTTCCCGACCGTGGAGAAGGTGCTCCGATACGACTGGAGCTGCCACGGAGAAGATATTCCCAGCGACGAGCAGATCGAGATGCTGTTCATGGCCATCGAGCTTACCGTACGGGGGGCTGCGGAGTTCAGCCACCAATGGGCCTTGGCCAACGAGTACGACATCGATTTCAGGCTGGAGACCCGCTACAGCAAGGACGGGGTGGACAAGCGCAAGGAAAAGGGTTATTGGGTCAAGACGCCCCTGTAAGATAACATGGCCGGCGACATCAAGGACGTCAGCGACGAACTGTTCCTGGACCTGCTGCGCAAGGAAAAGCGCTTCATCGTGCTGGAGTTCTGGTCCCCTGGGTGCTCCGTGTGCAAAGAGGTGGAGCCGGAGGTGCTCAAGGCCCAGAAGGAGCTGGGCCCGGACACCGTTTTCATGCGCATCAACACCGACCACAACAACCAGCTGGCCTCCCGGTACCAGATCACCGGAACACCGACCTTCGTCTACTTCTGCAAGGGCGAGAGGATCGGCGGCTCCATCGGTTACGTGAACGCCACGGTGCTGCGGAACACCGTCAAGGACCTCATCCGGCATTCGGCCTCCTGCCCTCCGGGGAAGCGCGTGAGCTACGAGATGGATGGCTACGGCTGAGCTTTTATCTAATACCGCATCAATCACCCCCTCATGTGGCAAGCCCTGTCCGTCGAGTCCTGGAAGGCCCGGGGACGCTCCGACCTGAGCAAGGTCTTTCCGACCGTCACCGACATCATCGAGCAGGTTCGCACCGAGGGCGATACCGCTGTCCTCAGGCTCACCGCCCGCTTTGACAAGGTCGAGCTTTCCGACCTAAGGGTGAGCAGGGCGGAGATCGAGGAGGCCTACTCGAAGGTGGACCACCAATTGTTGGAGGCGTTGAACTTCGCCCGGATGCGCATCGAGGCATACCACCGGAAGCAGCGCCCGGAGGACATCACGCTTTTCAAGGACGGCGGGAGCTCTCTGGGCTGGAAGTACTCTCCCTTGTCCTCCATGGGCATCTACATACCGGGAGGAAAGGCCTCCTACCCCAGCACGGCGCTCATGTGCGCCGTTCCGGCCAAGGTGGCCGGCGTACGTAACGTCATAGCGTGCACGCCTCCGCCGGTCCACCCCTTGACGTTGGTCGCCCTGGACATGGCAGGCGTGGACACGATATTCAAGTGCGGGGGCGCCCAGGCCATAGCGGCCATGGGACTCGGTACGCGAAGCGTCCCCAAGGTCCAGAAGATCGTGGGACCCGGGAACGTCTACGTCACGGCGGCCAAGGTGCTGCTGCGCCAGGACGTGGAGATGGACTTCCCCGCCGGGCCCAGCGAGATAGCTGTCCTGGCAGATAGAACGGCGATACCGGAGAACGTGGCCGCGGACATCCTTGCTCAGGCGGAACACGGGCCGGACTCGGCCTGCGCCCTGGTCACTGACGACCCGGACCTGGTGAAGAAGGTCGGAAGTATAATTGTCGAGAGCGTCGAGAAGAGCGAGCGCCAGGAGCTCATTCGGTCATCGCTGAAGAGCAGCGGCTACATCATGGTGAAGGATATGACCGAAGGAGTCGCCGTCTGCAATGAGCTGGCGCCTGAACACCTATCGATACAGACCTCGGACCCGCTGTCCCTTCTGCCGTCGATAGAGACGGCCGGGGCGATATTCCTTGGTGATAATTCTCCGGTCGCCTGCGGCGATTACACAACGGGGACGGACCATGTCCTCCCGACGGCCGGGAACGCCGCGGTGCACTCCGGTCTGGACGTATTGCACTTCATGAAGCGCTCCTCGGTGCAGATGCTGGACAGGAGAACGCTGGAGGAGCTTGCCCCGGCGACAGTTAGACTGGCCGAAACGGAAGGTTTGCGCGCGCACGCCGAATCGGTGCGCGTGCGTTTGAAAAAGTGAAGGGATGGTCCTCAGACCATCTTGGTGCCGGCGGAATAGTTGGCGCTCTGGTTCCAGACTTCCTTGACCTCGAACACCCAAACCCCGCTCGCTTTCATGCCCATCTTGGCCAGCTCGGCGTTCATGCCGTCGAAGACCGGTCCGGACGTGACCAGGTCCTTGACCTTAGCCCTTATCTCGTAGGACAGCAACTTGCTTCCGGCGAGTATGGAGACCAGCTCTCCCTTGGCCTTCATGCCTTCCAGGTTCTTCCCGGTGCGCTTCATCAGGATCGCCCCGATGACGACGGTGTCCGGGGCCGGGGCCTTGATGCTTCCGGCCTGGATGATGTGAACGTCTCCCTTCTCCGATTTCGTGGCAATGACCCTCACCGACGCGGGGTCGTTGAGGACCTGCATAACCTCATCCGGTATCGCTACCATGTTTGATCACCTGTAAATGAATGAGAAACTGGCGTTATAAACCATTGCAACAGAAATATGACCCTGGAACATCTGGCACAAATTCGGGAGCCAGCATGTCATTATGATTGCCATGACCATTTGGGTTATTAAAATGACTTCGAGGCCGGGATGCAGCCCCGGTCGCGCATTAACTTTATGGCGGAGCGCACCGCCTCTTCGGTCTTCACCTCGACCAGAACGGACATGTCGTTGTCATCGGCCAAGCGCAGGTACCTCTCGCAATCCAATTGGCCGCTGAAAGGTATCTGATGGTCGCTCTTCCCGTCCCAGTCGTGGAAGTGCATGTGCCACACCTTGTCGATATGGGAGAGCATGAAGTCCTCCTCCTTCAGGCCTGAACGCCCGTCATGCCCGATGTCCCAGCACAGACCGACCGAGGGCAGGTCCAGTATAGATGCCGCGGCCTTGCGCATGAAGGGAAGCGCGAAATGCCCGGTGTTCTCGACGCAGATCCTTATACCGAGCGATTCGGCCAGGGAGGAGAGCCTGGTGAACGATTCGTCCAAAGACTCGATGTACTCCTCCAGGTAGCGCTCGTACACCCAGACCTTGCGGTCGGGCAAGGTGAAGTAGACCCCGGGATTGAGGTGCAGATTGATCAGGAACACCCCGTTCCGGGAGCCCCAGCGCAGCGTCTCCTCGCACCTTTGAAGATGACCCTGGCGTACCGAAGGCTGAAGCGAGCCCAGGTCAAGTTCGTCGTGCAGGTGCACGCTGAAGCGCATCCCATCCTTGATGGCCGTCCGCAGGTCCCGGGAGCTGACGTTCTCCGGGAAAGAATATGGCAGATTGACGTTCAGCTCCACGAAGTCCAGGCCGAGCTCCCTGCATAGATCAAGGTTGGGCCGGAGGTCCTGGTAGCCGATGAGGACGGGTATCCCGAATACGGTCATTCGCACCTCCACGCCCGGGATAGTAGATAAAACGAACGAATTCACTTGATGAGCAGGAACCGGCGCTCCTGCCTGACCTCGGGCTTACCGAGTATGCGCTTCTCCATTCGCCGTTCCCAGACCCTGATGGTCCTGAGGTCAGGGAAAAGCTCAGGAACTTCGTTCTCCAGGAAGTAGTGGCTGATCACCCCGTTCCCCCTCCTGAACGTACGTTCCTCCACCTCCTCACCTTTACCGAATCGCATGTCCTCCTCGCCGAAAACGGATACGTAAAGAAGGCCTCCCTTCTGCAGTACCCGTCCGATCTCGGCAGACGCCTTTCGCATCGAATCCCGATCGAGATGACCGAGAACGTGCGATGCCGCCACGTTCGGGAAGCTTCCGTCACGGAACGGGAGCGCGGTGACGTCCGCCTGCAGCAAGGGAATCCGATGTATCTTGGCGCAGCCTCTTAGGGCAGAGCGCGAGAAGTCCAGGCCGATTATGGAGGCGTCGGACGGAAAGGAGGTCAGGTTCTTCCCGTTGCCAATGCCCAGCTCCAGTAACAGGCCGTGCATCGGAAGCTCTTGCTCGCAGCTCCCTTTCCAGGGACGAGCGTCCCTTTCGTAAAGACGGTCCCAGCTTTCCCTGGCGCTCATTCCCGGCGCAGCTCCAGATGATAGTAGTTCAGATCGTCGTAGCTCTTCTCCAGAACGAATCCAGGGAAGTACGAGGGCGCCACTTCCATCGGCACCCGTTCGTGCTGCGGAGGTCCCCTCTCGGTCTCCCGAGCTTGCCAGTCCACCAGGCTGATCCTTCCCTTGGACCGGAGGACCCGGGATATCTCCGAGACCAGACGCTTCTTGTCCTCCACCTCGTGGAACACGTTGACCATGACCGCCCGGTCCAACGACCCGTCGGGCAGCGGGATCTCCGGCAGGGTCGCTCTCACCACACGTATCCTTTCCAGCCCGTTGTCCCTTTCGCGTAAGCCGTCGAGCATGTCCTGCTGAAAGTCCAGGGCGATGACGGTGGCCCCCTCGTCAGCCAGCGGTATCGACAGATAGCCTACTCCGGCGCCGAGGTCAGCGATGACCTCTCCGACCTTGGGACCGATGCGTTGGACGAGGACCTCCACAGGTTGCCGTTTCCGCCGGTCCTCGTTCACCAGGCGATGGCTTTCGGACGCGGGGAACTGGGTAGGGCGCTGATGCATGCCTTCTCATTTCCAAGGCGGTATTTCAATCATCGTCTTCCGGGGTCGGAACCTTACGCACCTTCTTCAATTCCGTACCGGGGACCTTCTTCAGCTTGCCGTTGTCCAGGGCCCAGCGGAAGTTCTCGATCTCCGATTTGGCGATGGTGACCTTGTCCCCGGCCTTGTAGGTCACCCCGTTCACCCAGTCCTTGAAGCCGGAGATGGCCTTGTAGACGTCCGCCTCCTCTATCCCCTGGGCGAACTTCTGCCTCCCCTTCATCTCCGAGTACGTACCGTTGAACACCGCCAGCTTTCCGTCCTTGAGCTCGCCGACCTTGGTGCAGACGGCGTCCAGCAGATAACGGTCGTGGGTGACGATGATCAAAGAGCCGGTATACTCCCGCAAGGCCTCTTCCACGGCCTCCTTGCTCGGGATGTCCAAATAGTTCGAAGGTTCGTCCAGGATGAGCAGGTTCTTGTGCTGCGCCAGCAATATCGCCAAAGCCAATCTTGCCCTTTCGCCTCCGGAAAGGGTGCCGATCGGCCGTTCCACGTCCTTGCCGGTGAGCAATAGCCTGGCAAGTATCGCTCGCGCTTCCACGGCCTGCTGCCCGAGCGCCTTCTTCATCTGCTGCTCCGCCGTCAGGTCCTGATCGAGAAGCTCGTGCTCCTGCGCGTAGTAGCCGACCTTGACCCCTGGTGAAACGTTCAGCTCGCCAAGATAGGGCAGCTTGGACTGCAGTGTCTTGAGCAGGGTCGTCTTCCCGCTGCCGTTCGGCCCGAATATTCCGAGCTTGTCCCCCTTCTCCACTTCCAGGTTGAGCTTGTCCAGGACCTTGCGTTTGCCGCGAGCCACCACAAGGTCCTTGGCGGTAATGACGTTCTTTCCAGATTTGCCCAGAGCGTAGATGCGCACCTGCAGATCCTTCTCGTCAGGCGGCGGCTCCGGGACCTCGATCCGCTCGGCCATCTTCTCCCTGGTCTTGTGTATGGATTTGTACTTGTATTTGGCGTGAAGCTCCTCGGCCACCCTCTCCTGGCGCTCCTTCTCCCTCATCGCCTTATCATGCGCCATCTGAAGCCGCTCACGGTCCAGCGCTTTCTTTTCCATGAAGATGGAATAATTGCCCGAGTAATGCGTAAGCTTCCCGTTCTCCAGCTCGATGATGCGGGTGGCGACGTTATCCAGGAAGTACCGGTCGTGGGAGATGATTATCACCGCCCCCTTGAGCTTTAAGAGCTGGTCCTCCAGCCATTCCACCGTCTCTATGTCCAGATGGCTGGTCGGCTCGTCCATGAAGATCAGGTCGGATTGCTGGGCCGTTGCCAGAACGCGAGAGAGCATGACCTTGGTGCGCTCTCCGCCGCTCAGCTCGCCCATCGAGCCTTTCGCTTTGTGCTCCAGGCCAAAGCCTTCCAGGATGTCCATGGCCTTGCCCTTGTTCTGCTGGGGGGCGATCCTGGCCAGTTCCTCCTGTATATGCGAATACTCCGTGGAAAGGGCGTTCCAGTCCGTCTCCGAGTCGCCGCCGGAGGCCATCACCGTCTCTATCTCCGCCGCCCTTTGCCGCAGCGGGGCCTCCTCCTCGCTCATCACGGTCATCGCCGAATCGACCGATGAAGCATGGTCGACCTCCACGAACTGGGAGAGATAGCTTATCTTGCTGGTGCGGAGACTCAGCGTTCCAACGTCCGGCTTGATGTGCCCCATGAGCAACTTGATGAGGGTGCTCTTCCCTGCTCCGTTCCGCCCGACCAGGCCGATGCGGTCGCCCAGCTCGATCTGGATGTCCACATCCTTCAGGACCTCCTTCGGTCCGAAAGCCTTGCCCACGCCCTCCGCTTTAAGGAGCATGCCAAGGCTATCGTGCCACGGACTTTATGCCTTTCCCTAGATCTTCACCATCATGTCGTCCTTGGAGACCATGAGCTGGCCCGGGTACCGCTCCTCGACCTCCTCGCGGTCCCGCAACGTCGGATACTTGTAAGCGTCGAAGTGAGTGAGCACCAAACGTTTCGCGCCCGATTCCCTCTTGATGGCCAGGGCGTCCTCCGGCGTCAGGTGCGGCCACAGGTCGCTGTGCTCCCCGGTGCGGAAGGCGCTCTCCGTTATCAGCAGATCCACATTTTTAGCCAGTTCCACGGTGTTCTTGCACGGTCCAGTGTCGGTGCAGAAGGCGATGGTCCTTCCGTCCAGCTCCAGGCGGTAGCCGAGACAGGGAGAGGAGTGGTACAAGAGACGGCTGTGGAAGGTGAACGGCCGTTCGTGAACTCCTTCCTTGACCTCCAGCACTTCGATGTTGTATGGTATAAGGCCAAGGGGCACCGAGTACGGTTCCCGAAGCAGCTCGTGCAAGGCGGTATGAGTTCCCATTATCCCGACCACGGTCACTTTGTCCTTGAACCTGAATCGCGCCAGCTGATGCAGGCCGATCAGATGGTCCAGGTGGTGATGCGAGAGCATGATGACGGTCGGTTTCGACAGATCGGCGTAGCGGTCCAGCTTGTGCAGTCCCCCGCCAGCGTCCAGAACCACGTTGAAGTCCTTGGCGCGCACCAGGATGCTAAGGGTGTTCCCGGTGTCCGTGTCGTACCAGCCGTTCGTGCCCATGAAAACTATATCCACATGACCACCGGGGATAACATGCAACTGTGCGGCATAATAATGATTCGGCGAAGGTCCGCGCAAACTATTAGGTCAAGCGACTACCTTCCACGGAATGATGGACGCTAAACACGAGATCCTTCTGGAACAGATCCTGGAGGAGCTGAGAACGCAGACCAGAGCCCTTAAGGAGCTCCAGAAAAGGATGGACGATCTGGAGAGGATCATGTCCCAAGGCCTGGACGACGTCAGGCACACCGTCGGATCAGCGGACCGGTGATCGTTATGGCAGGCGAAAGCAGGCTGGGAATAATCGGCTGTCCGGTGCT
This sequence comes from Methanomassiliicoccales archaeon, assembly GCA_041304605.1. GTDB lineage: Archaea > Thermoplasmatota > Thermoplasmata > Methanomassiliicoccales > UBA472 > UBA472. The sequence goes on along the minus strand of JBFYNB010000021.1, from coordinate 1,558 downwards.
GGAGGACGAGATAGTCTATCTGCTGAGCGGGGACAAGGGGCTGAAGGAGGTGTTCGTGGTCAAGGACGATCACTCCGAGAAGCTCATCAGCAAGCTGCGGCAGAAAGGCGTGGAGATCGTTCCGATCAGCGAGGAAGGCATCTCCCGGATCCCTAAGAGCGACGGCCGTTCCGTCGTGATCTGGATGAAGTCCATGGGGCTGCACGAGGAACCCAAGGAACTTGGAAAGGAGGTCGCCCGTTCCGCCAAGGTCATGGACGGGCATTGCGCCACCATCCTGCTTTTCTACGGCCTCTGCGGGAACGCCTTCAAGAACATGAACGTCCTGTTCGAGGATGTCCAGACCCCGGTCGTGATATTGAAGGACGAACAGGGGCAGATCGTGGACGATTGCATCGCCGTGCCCCTGGGCGGAACGGACGGCTATCTGCGGCTCTTGAGACGTTACGCAGGCGTTTTCTACATGACCCCGGCCTGGGCGGATAATTGGGAACTACTGATCAACAAGATGGAGCTCGCCCGCGGAACCGAGATGGGAAACCTGGACATGCTGAAGATGCTGTTCGAGATGGCCGGCTATAACCGCGTTCTGCTCATAGACACCGGGCTGGGGGACCGCGAGGTGCTCTACTCCAAGACGCGCGAGTTCAGCAAGGAGTTCAACTTCACGGAGGTCGTGCTTGAACCGGGATTCGTCAGCACCAGGGTCAGCGACGACGCTTATCAGAAGTGCGTGGAGCTGGTGGAGAACGGAAAAAAGGGATAGGTAAGGGGTTTGGGAACGTTCAGGCCGGACCTCAGCTAGGTGTCCATCACCTCCACCCAGATCCTCGGGGCGGTCAGGCTCTGCTGCTTGTTCCTATTGTTCAACCATTTCAGCACCGCCCCGGAGTCCAGGGCATGCAAGCCATCTGACGAGAACTCCTGGACGCCGCCGTTGTTGATGTCCGTGCACAGCGTCACCTGCAGCATGAAGGCCTCCCCCTTATCCAGCGTTCCGATGCTCCAGACCAGCCGCGCCTGGGAGCCCTGACCGGAGGCATAGGTGAGCGAGGGCTGGGTGGCCAGATTGGCCATCACGGAGTCCGGGTCAAATTCCAGCTCGGCCCCGAAGTAGTCACGCAGCACCGCCTGCATCATCCGGTAGTTGAAGTTGTTCTTGACGATGAAGGTGAACTCCCAGCAGGTCCTTGTGCCCAAAGTCACCACCGTCGGTCCATCTATCGATGACGACAGGGTAGGTCCGGCATAAGGATGAACGGTCAGGGCGTACAGCACACCTAGCGACATCGGTTCCAGCTCATCGAGCTCGATGTCCATGTTCGCTTGGTTGGAGATCGACCGGTCGTTCGCGTAGGCCCGGTTCACCCTTACCTCGAACCAGATGTCGTGGCCTCCGGCTTCAAGATCTTCGAAGGTGAGCACTTGGTGCTTTACCGGGGAAGCGATCACGCCTAACGTTGGCGTCACCGGCGCCCCGTCCAGGGTCGCAGAACCGACCACGAAGCTGAGCTCGTTGGGCAGTTCGTCCACCAGCTGCAAGATTTCACCTATCTCC
>JBFYNB010000020.1:0-21547 GCA_041304605.1 Methanomassiliicoccales archaeon | reverse complement strand
AGGTGCTCGGCCACCCAATAATGACAGCATTCGGCAGAGACCTGCGAGCCGTGCATATAGTCGACCCGCGTGCGCAGGGCGCCGATGTTCTCCAGATCGTCGATATCATAGACGCCTGGCTGTATCTCGTTGGGCTGCAGTTGGTCAAGGTATAGCTCCAGGTTCACCGCGCTCAGTCCGAAGCATTCCCCGCCCTGCGCCAGGTGGCAGTAGGCGATCCCGTACCATAGGGCTGCAAGCGGATCGGGGCATATGGGCTGGGAGAGCATGTAACCCCAGCATTCCCAGCCGTCCGACGGGGTCCAATACGGTATCCCCAAGCAGATCCAGAGGCTTAGGTAGACATCGTCCCCGAAGGTGCGTTGGTAATCCCCGGACTCCCAGAAAAGCCAAGGGTATGACAGATAATCCTTGTCGCAGTTGCCGAAGGTGAAGCCGTAGTCCAGGGAGTACCAGGGGTACGGGTACACCTCGAAATCCTCCTCGGATTCCGCGGTTCCCGCAGCGGTGGTGACCGTTATGGTTGCCGGGAGGGGTGGAATGCCCGCCACCAGGGTGAAGTTGAACGATTCATCGGGGTCGGGGTTCGCCGGGCTGGCGCCGGTGATGGTCGCCGTCAGCACGCCTCCTATTCGTATCTGACCTCCCATGAGGTTGGTCCCGGTGATGCAGACGTCCGTGCCCTCGTATCCGCCGGCGGGCGTGAACCCGGTGATGGTCGGACCGGAAGGCGTGATCAGGACACTGGTCCTTTTAATGTGGTCCGTGTAGTGCTCGACCTCGATGTCCTCACCATCGCTTACCGTCAGCTGGAACACCAGGCTTACGCTGTAATCGTCAATGCTGGCCCGGAAGGTCGGATTATCGTCGTAGGGATCGGATAGCTCGACATCGAACCCAAGGGAATCCACCTGTTCCCAATAGTAGAACAGCGCATCTTCATCGGGATCGTAGCTATCCGAACCATCCAGGGTCACCAAGGCACCTTCCTGCGCACTGAGGCTATTGGGAGCCATGGCCACCGGCGGCCGGTTCCATGCGGTCTCAGTGAAAATGTAGAACGGATTGGCGCTCTCAGAGAATTGCGAGCTACCGACCGCCGGGTCCATTTCGATCTGTATCTTAGCTGTCCTGGTGTCCAGCATAGGAACTGTCCAGCTATAGGTCGTAGCGCTCGAGACAGTGGTCGCAATAAGGCCATACGAAGTTCCGCCGTCCGTCGAAAGTCGGATCTTCACCGCGTCTATGGCCCCCGGAAGATTGGTAACGCTCCACCTGATTATCGTCGTCTCCCCTCCGAACAGCACGATGGCTCCAGGAACGTAGGGGTTGGGGGCGATCAGCGAGATCGAGGGCTCGTTGCTGCCTACGATCCTGCAATCCCCGTCGCTCATGTCCGAGGCGAGCTCCATGTCCAGTTCGCTATAGTGCGCTATCACTTTGACACGAACGTCATCGGAATAGGCCGCGGGGACCGTCCATAGATAACTGAAATCGTTAGCCGTGTCCATGGTGATGAAGTTCCAGGACGATCCGCTGTTGACGGAGTATTGAAGACCGATCCCGATGATTATTCCAGTGGGATCGTTGGCTGTGGCCCAGGTTATCTCATAGGGATCACCTGCCACAAGAGCCTGTCCTCCGTTGGGGGACATCAACTGTATCCATGGGGAATCGATCACGAACTCATCGCTGACGATCTCCATGAGCAACGTTCCGCCCGGAAGTGATGTGTAAGCCCGCAGCTTTACCTGCCCGTAGGCGCTCTCATAGTAGCTGGGCATGAACCAGATGCCGCCCTGGTCCGCCGGGATGTTGGCGTACGTTCCGGTCAATGAGGTCCAGTCCTCCCAGGTGCTTCCGGTCCTGTACCTGACCTGGATGTTCAGTGCTCCCACCTCCATGGCCGGGTCCTGCAGATTCCATTTGATCAGTTCGTATCGACCATGAGACATGGTCCCGGGGAACTCAAGGAAGGACAGGACCGTGTTGGTCTGCAAGGTGAAGTTGGCGGCGCTCTGAGCGGTCCTGTAGGTGATGCCGGACGGACCGGCGTCGCTACGCCACTCCGCCCTTACCCTGGCGCTAGTTGAATCCACATTGTTGGGGACGTACCAATCGATCAATGTGGTCCCGCCGCTATTGGAAACCGTGGATATTTCGTTGGGGTAGGTCGCCCCTCCGTCAGTGGAATAGGATACTACCAGCACCCCTCCGCTGGACGATGAGTAAAGCCTTATCACGAATACGCTTCCCCCGTAGATCATCTCTCCTCCGTTGGGATCATCAACCCTCAAAGTGTAAGAGATGGCCTCGACCTCCCCCGAAGGGGTCAGAAGGCCGACCAAAAGGACGCTCAGCAACAGGAAGGAAACCAACAACGACTTTATTTTTTTAATAAATTTCTTATAATTATAAGTACCGACACGGTTGTTCATATCGATCGAACACTTCATGCGAACCAATCCCCCACGGGCGAGCCGGAGACCCCCCGGAAAATAGGACGCCCAAGAAAACTTGTGTTTATGGCGTTAAATAAGTTGTTGTTCCTGCGTCTGACCGGGTCTGGTGGATCACCATTCGGCATTGTGCCAATGATTGCTTAAGATGGCCGACAGAACGAGTTGCTGGCCTTGCCGGAGGTAACATCACAAAGGTTAATTCGCATCCTGCCATACCGCCTTCCGATACCTATGACCGACGAAGCGAAGGAAGCCTATTCCGCCCTAATGGCCCGCTCCAAGGAGATGTTCGTGCTGGGTTCTGCAGGCAGCATACTGTATTGGGACATGGAGACCAAGATGCCCCCGGCCGCCCAGGCCATGCGCGGCGAGCAGCTCTCAGCTTTGGAGCTCATCGTCCACAAGAAGATGACCGACCCGGAGAACGATGTTCTCCTGAAGAAATGCGAGAGCGACCTCAACGTCTTCGATCAGCTGCAGAGCAGGAACCTGCACCTGCTGCGCAAGAGCTACGACGAGAACTCCAAGATCCCCGACCAGCTGGTCACCGAAACTGCCATGCACCAGTCCAAGTGCAACATGGTCTGGAAGAAGGCCAAGGCCGCCCGCGACTTCAAGATGTTCCGGGACGACCTGGCCAAGATGATCGACCTGCGCGAGCAGGCCGCGGAGATCCTCATGAAGGTCAAGGGGACCAGGACCCCGTACGACGCGCTCCTGGACCAGTTCGAGCCGAACATGACCGCCGAGCGCATCGACGAGGTGTTCGCAGAGCTGCGCCAGGGACTGATAAAGCTCATAGCCAAGGTGGATGCGACCAGCTTCAGGCCGGACCTGTCGCCGCTTTCCCGCAAGGTGCCCATCGAGGTGCAGAAGAAGATCTCCCTGGACGCCATGAACTTCATTGGTTACGACACCACGAGCGACAAGGCCGCCGGAAGATTGGACGAGACCGAGCATCCCTTCACCACCGGGACCTTCGATGATGTACGAATCACTACCCACTACTACGAGGACCGCTTCTTCTCCAACGTGTTCAGCGTGATGCACGAGGGCGGCCATGCCCTTTACGATCAGGGAATTCCGCGGGAATGGATGTTCCAGCCTGTCGGTACGCCCTGCTCTTACGGTATCCATGAATCGCAATCACGCTTCGTGGAGAACATCGTCGGACGATCACCGGAGTTCCTGAACTACGCGCTGCCGAAGTTCAGAAAGTATTCCCCGAGATCGTTCAAGGGGCTGAAGAACAAGGACATAATCGCCGCGGCGAACGCCGTCGTACCGTCGAAGATACGCATCGAGGCGGACGAGGTGACGTACGCTTTGCACGTCATAATCCGCTTCGAGATCGAGAAGATGATATTCTCGCACAAGGTGACAGTTGACGAACTGCCGCAGGTCTGGAACCAGAAGTACGCGGACTATCTCGGCGTGAAGGTGGAGCACGACGGCGAGGGCCTGCTGCAGGACACGCACTGGTCGGGCGGCTCGTTCGGATATTTCCCTTCGTATGCGTTAGGAAACATCTACTCGGGCATGTTCCTGGACAAGATGCAGAAGGACCTGCCGCAATGGCGCAAGAGCGTCCGCGGCGGAGACTTCTCCCCGGTGCTTGGCTGGCTGCGCGGCAACGTGCACGCCAAGGGCGACCTGTACGACCCCGCCGAACTGGTGAAGGTCGTGACCGGCAAGGACGTCTCCGTGGCGCCGTTCCTGAAGTACCTGGACAGGAAGATGTCCAAGATATACGGGTTCTGAGAACGAGGGGTCCCCCCTCCCTTTATTTATTATAAAATGAGAAAAGAGGGTTTGGAAAGGGATTTCACTTGAACCGGATGGTCTCCAGGTTCATCGGCGCCCTGGTCGTTATGTTGAACTTGCGGTACAACGCGGACGCCAGGTCCAGGCACTTCTTCTCCTCGCCGTGGCCGATTACGATGCGTTCCGGTTTCGGATCGAGGGAGGCGATGTAGTTTATCAGCTGCCGGCGGTCCGAGTGACCGGAGAAACCATCCACGATCTCCACGTTCATCTTGAATTCCACGGTGATCTGCTTGCCCTTGTCGGGAAGGGTAAGCTCCTTCACGCCTCTCTGGAGCTTGCGGCCGATTGTCCCTTCCGCCTGGTATCCTACGAACACCAATGAAGCGGTGGGATCGCTGGCCCAGGCCTTCACGTATTCCATGACCGGCCCGCCGTTCATCATACCGCTTGTCGCCAGCACGATGCAGGGCTCCACGTCGTGCAGGATTCTCTCCCTCATCTCCTGCGAGTCGACCCTCTTGAACATGTCGCTCAGGAAGGGATTCTGCCCCATCTGGAATATCTGGGTGCGCAGCTGGCTGTTGAGGTACTCCGGATAGGCGGTGTGAATGGCGGTGGCCTCCCAGATGCTTCCGTCCAGGTACACCGGGACCTTGTCCACCTTCCCAGTCCGCGCCAGCTCCTCGATGACGAGCATCACTTCCTGGGAACGCCCGACGGCGAACACCGGGATTATGATCTTGCCCTTGCGCTCCATGATGGCCCTTTCGATTATGCCGCGCAGCTGCGTTGCCGCGTCGATCCTGCTGGGCTGTATGTCGTTCGAACCGCCGTAGGTCGACTCTATCACGAGCGTCTCCAAACGGGGGAACTTGTTGGTCGTAGCGTTAAAAAGCCAGCTCCTCTCGTACTTCATGTCCCCGGTGAAGGTGACATTGTAGACGCCGTCACCGACGTTGAAATGGCATACCGCCGAGCCGAGGATATGCCCGGCGTTCTGCAGTGTTAGCCTAATATCGGGCGCGATGTCCGTGGTCTCCCCGTACTTCAGGGGGATGCAGTGCTTGACCACCTCGCGCACGTGCTTGGCCTCGTACTCATTGGCCTTGGCCTCACCGTAGGACACCTTGATGGCGTCGATGAGGCTCATGGACATCAGGTCCCTGGTGGGCGGAGTGCAGTAGACCGGCCCGTCGTAGCCGTACTTGAACAGCGTGGGCAATAGGCCGCAGTGGTCCAGGTGGGCGTGCGTTATGACGACGGCGTCCAGCTGGTCAAAGGGCAGGAACTCCGGGGCGTTGAAGTAGGGCTTCGGCTGCGGTTCGGCCTTGGAGGGCCACATGCCGCAGTCGATGAGGATCTTGCTGTCCCGGGTGTGTAGAAGCGTAGCGGAACGGCCGACCTCCAGGTATCCGCCGAGGCAGGTCATGCGTATCCAGTTGTCCCCCTCGGTCTTCGACTGGGCCAGGCGCTTTCCCACCTTGCGGAGGAATTCCTTGCGCTCGTCGTGTATCTCCCTCAGGTAGGCCCTGGTCTCGTAGACCGTCTTGGACTGTATGGGCGGGGCGCGAATGACCTTCGGGGCCCAGCCTATCTCCTTCTTGATCTCGTTGAGCACAGCGCCCTGCTTGCCTATGGCGATCCCGGGCGCCAGGGCCTCTATGTAGACCTCCCCGGTGTCGTCCTCGAAGTAGATGTTCTGGATCTGGGCTTCCTCGGGAATTATCTCCCGCAGCCGTTTCTCCACATCCTTGGAGTCCTTCAGGGTCGAGGGGTCCGGCCTCACGTCCACACGGCGCCGCAAGCCCTGGGCGAGCTGGCGTATCATGTCGTTCCCGGAGGCGAAGGCCTCCATGTCCTTGGTATAGATGACCACTAGTGGTCCTTCGAAATCGATGGAAGTGATATCGATACTTGTTGGTACGATCTTCCGGACCTGTTCTCGGGCATCCTCGAGAATCTTTTCTGCGCTCATGACATTCACTTTACTGAAATTATAACAGGGAAGGCGTTTGTGAAAGGGTTTCAGTACGGCTTGGGGACGGTTATCCCCATGCGCGAGGCGCGTTTCAGGATCTCTTCCTGGGACACCTCGACGTAGCCGTCCTTGGTGATGGTCACGATGTCCATCCCATCGCCGCTGGCGGAGTCCCTCTTCATGGCCGCGTTCAAAGCGCGTATGGCCAGGTTAATGGAGTCATCCAGGGTGATGTCCTTCTTGTAGTGGTCCTCCAGCACGCCGTAGGCGTAGGGAGAGCCGGAACCGACGCTGATGTAGTTGTCAGGTATCGATCCTCCAGCGGCGTCCAGGGAGTAGACGTGCCCGCCTTCCTTGTCGTATCCGCCGACGATGAGGCCGACGTAATAGTAACCGTAAGCTCCTCCACCCCTCCTCAGGATGTTGGACGTAAGGGTGGCGGCGGCCTTGACGGACATGGGGGCGGTCCTCTTCAGCTTGTAGAGCTCCACCTCGGCTCTCAGGTAGCGGGCCATGACCTGCGCGTCACCGACCAGGCCGGCGGTGGTGAGACCGACGTTGTCATCGATCTTGAAGACCTTCTGGGTCTCCTTGTGGGCGATGAAGTTGCCCATGGTGGCCCTGTGCTCGGTAGCCAGGACCACTCCGTCAGCGTTGACTATCCCTATAGTGGTAGTACCAGTCTTCATGTTATCCATATGAATCAAGTCCTCCAAAACCGTGTAAAAACGAATGATATGGAATGACTGGTAGGTCCAATCATCACTATTATATATAAGTGTTTTCCCAGCGTTCAGCGTATATCATGCTCACTGCTGGCTACGGACCTTTCCCTGGTCAGGGCGGTCGAAGAAATTTCCTATGAGCATTCCCGCGCCGTAGCCGGCCGCCAGTCCAGCGATCGCGCCGGTTATGAACCGCAATACGTTGCCCGACTCATAATCCGTTACCGCCTGAACCACTCCGTCCACGGCCATGGGTACCAACAGGACCAGAAGCCATGCCCAAGGAACTTTCCGCCCTAGAAGAACGAATGCCGCCAGCCCCATGACCGCTCCGCTCAGGATGCCGACGTCCCTGGCGCAGAAGGGCATCTGGTTACCGTTCAGCTCGAAGGAGCGGTCAGCCTGCTGATGGCAGTTGATATCTCCAAGCAGATAGACGGCCCGCTGCGGCCACGGAACATAGTCGAGGTCCTCTCCGTGGTCCAGTCTCCCGATGCTGCCGTCCAGTCCTCCGATGGAGTCCGCCGGGAGAGTGAGCGGGGCGATCAACATGGCCAACAGGACCGCCAGTAGTATGACCTCGATGACGAGCATGTGGCGCTTGGCGACCGGGACCTTCATTCGTCCCTGCTATGCCTCCCGAATATTAAGGATTTGATAATCATCGGGAATTTTTTATATCCTGAACGGTTCACGCATAATCATGGCCGAAATGCCTGACGACCTCAGAAGGCTTGCTGATTTCCACGGACACCTTGGTCCCTACGTTCTGCTAGGGTACCGTATGGGGCTGGTCGCCAGGAAGTATTTCCCCAAGAGGTTCTACGCCACTCTTTACACCGGCACCGAACCCCCGGTCTCCTGCCTTATCGACGGAGTGCAGTTCTCCTCGTGCTGCACTCTGGGAAAGGGAAATCTGACCGTGAAGGAAGGCGGGCGTCCGACCGTGCGTTTCTACGACGGCATACGTTCGCTGGATATGTCGCCCCTGGAGAACATCCAGAAGAGGATCGACATGGTCAGCTCGTACGAGGCGGGGGAGAAGCTCTCCATAGAGCTACACCAGTTATCCGACCTCGAGCTGCTGCTGGTCAGAGAAGGTGAAAGAGAAGAGTCTGACCGCATAGTGAAGCTGTGAGAAACACGCCCAGGGCCACCGCCCCGCGCATTCCATAGTTCCTCATGCCTTGTTGCCTCGAACTCCAACCGTCCAGTCCGCCGAGGAAATGGTTGACGATGAACGCCAGTTCGACCACGTAGATGGAGGCCAGGGCGGTCAGGGCGGCGGTGCCGCCGCCGATCAGGCCCATTATGCCCCCCGTCAGCCCGATGATCGCCGGAGCGAACAGCGTGCTTGTGGTGCTCATCATGTCCACCACCGGTCTCAGGTTCTCCCGGACCTTGGCCTGCGCCCTGGCCATGTCACCCTGTGACTGCGCCAGGTTCACCGCCAGCTTTCCCGCTCCCAGATGGTCCTCCCCGGCGCAGGCCATCACCGCCAGGTAGTTCTGGTGCAGCACGGGGTACCTGGAAGCTATCTCCCCGTCCGCCTTGACGGCCTCGGGCAATGATACGCGATCGGTCCTGGTGGTGTGCACCATCCTCAGCCCCCACTCCTGGAAAGCCCCATGTTCCGTCCTGGCCACCTCCTCGAAGGCCCGCTCGAGGTCCTGCCCTCCCAGCATGGCGTTCCCCAGGCGGTAGAGGGCGTCCACGAACGACCTTTCCGTGTCCTGCTCTCCCTTCTTCTCCGGGCGGCCGAGGACGATGAGCATCGACAGTAGAACACCCAGTCCAGTGAGGGCGGCCGCCAGGAGCGAACCGGTCGCGGCGTAGGATATCAAGGCCGCCGGGAGGAACGTCAGCACAAGAGCCCGGCGGTCCCTGGGCATTTTCATTTCCTTCCGAGGACCGCGCAGGGGGTTCTTGTCCATCATCGATCTTATGTATCCCAGCGTGAACGAAGGCACCAACAACAGAAGCACGAAGGCCAGCATGCTCAGGTTCAGTTCTCCGCCGACCAGTCCGTTCTCCATGCCCAGCAGCGGGATCAGGGAGAACAGCATCACCGGCGCCAGCACTCCGAAGGCGAACACCAGCATCACCGGGAATGAAAGCGAGCCTACGTAACGTTCGCACACCTCCTTCAGTCCTTCCAGGGCTATCGAGTTCGCCCTGTCCAGAAGGCGCTCGCGCCCCTCTCCCTCGCTCTCTTCCGCGGCCATGATCAGGTGCAACGCCCGTCGCAGCCCGTCGTTCATCTTGTCCAAACCGGAGGTCCAGGCGGATAGCCCCCGCCGCAGGTCGGCCGCCTCGCCGGTAAGGGCGTTCCAGGCCACAGATGCTATCGCCTTCTGCAACCCGCCTTCCCCGGACCTGGTGCCCATCTCCACCGCCCTCTCCAGCGATGGCGTCCGGTTCATGCTCATGCTCATGGCCCCGATGACCGCCGGGGTATCTTTCAGGAAAGAACGCTGCTCGGTCGCGTATCGGCGGGAGGGTCCGGCCAAGATAAATGAGGGGACCAGCAGGGGAACTATGACCAATCCGGCAGCCATCATGGTGAACGGGTAGGGCAGCATCAGCAGAACGATCAGGGCGGCTGGAACGGATACCATGAGCGACCAGAGGAAGGCGTTGTACGCGTCTAGCGCAACGACCTCCTGCGACTCCGTTCTCCGGGACATTGATTCCCGCACGCCCGGGGTCAGCTTGGGTGTGAATAACTTAATGAGCGGTGCGGGAACCTTCTTGGCCAGAGCGGGCAATCCACAGTTGCCGGGCATCCCGTTCAGCGCCCCCTCAGGTGATCGACGAATCCCTGGCCGGTGTCCTTTCCGCCCTGCCACAGGTACTCGTTGGCCTGAAGCGAGTAGGATGGCGAAAGGAAAGCCGGATCCTCTCTGCCCATGTCCAGTAAGGTCTCCCTTATGGCGATACGGCGGCGGAGGTTCTCCAGTCCTTCCTCGTAGCTCATTCCCCAGCTGGAAGCTATCCGGGCCAGGAGGGGCATGCGCCGCTCGCTGAGATGATATTTCCCGTCGTAGGTCAGCATCGGCAGGAAGCTGAGCCCCTGCGGGGTGCGGACCACCTCGGCCACTTCGGTTATCCTTCGCACCTGACCCAGTCCCCCACCGGGTCGTATCAGGCCCATGGTCACTATGACGTCGGTGGAGGCGAAGGACGCTTCCGGGATGCCAAGCTCGTTCACCACCCGGTCGTGCACCTCTTTCGCCCCGTCGCCGTGAATGGTGCCCAGAACGGAGGAACCGGCCTTTCCGGTACGCATGCTCTCGTAGAGGGTCATAGCCTCCCTTCCGCGCACCTCCCCGACCACGATGGCCGATTCTCCCAGGCGGAGCGAGACGCGCAGCGCTTCCTCGGCCGAGGACGTGCGGTCGCCGCCAAGCGAGGGATCGACCAGCATTGATTGCACCTTGAACCCTAGCGACTGCAGGGCGTTCACCGGGACTTCTCTGGTATCTTCGATCACCAGTATCCTCTGGTCCACCGGGAACTCGAACAGCAGGGCGGAAAGCAAGGACGATTTGCCGGAGCCGCGGGCACCGCAGACCAATATGGAGGCCCGGCCGTCCATGAGGAACGATAGAAGTCCGGCGGCCACCTCGTCCAGGGAACCGCGCTCGGCGAGGCGTAGCAGCGTCCATGGAACCTCGGAGCGCCTTCGCAAGGCGAGAGCTAACCCGTCCGGGCTCAAGGGAGGGCAGAGCGCGGTAGCTCGCACGCTAGCGTCAGCTATGTCCGTTTCAAGAACGGGACTGGACCGGGAGAACGGACGGCCGGAACGGTACTTCAGGCGGCCGACCAGTCCCACCATCTCCTTCTCGGAAACGATGACGTTGGTCTCGCACCTGCCGAACAGGTTCCGCCCGCCAGCCTGGTTGAGGGTGAGGTAGGCCCGGGTGTCCTGGCACGGCGCATCGACGTAGATGTCCTCCACGCGGTGGTCCCTGAGCATAATGTCCAAAACTCCAAGTCCAAGAGTATTGCGCATGACGGCGTCCAGAAGCTCCTTCTCAATTTCTGCCGGAGGGTCAAGGGAGCGGACCAGTGAGCGGACATGAGAGCGAAGCTCCGATCCCTCGCCCCCCAGAGAGGCCGGGGGGACCGAACGGACCTTGGCCACCGCCTGCGCCAGAAGCCTCGAGGAATCGGAATCGGCGGTATGCTCCCAGGGAAGCACGCAATACCTCTGCCTTGCGCCTGAGGGGTCGGTTATGATCTCGATCCTTCCGCCAGGAAGTTCCCGTCGGTCCACCAGCTGCCATCCGACAGGCGCCTCCCTTTCTATCCAGTAACCGGATATCGAGGGCTTGAGCATGCGGCAGCGTCGCAACGCGGGCAGGGCGTCCACAAGGTCCAGAGGTCGCGCAGGGCTCACCGATCGCCACCCCCTGGAACTTCGGTGATGCGGAAGCGGTCCGCGGCGATCGTCTTCTTGGCCTTCCTGCCGTCAGAACGCACGGAGTCTATGGCTTCCTGCTGCCTTTCGAGACATGCTGCGCAAGCGATCCCTTCTCCCTGACAGAAAAGTTCCGAAGAACCGGAACGGACGCGTTCCAGATAGCGGTTGACCCGTTCTAGCGATATCGGCCGGGGGCAGGGCAAGGAGGTCAAAGTGCTACGCAGCCCCTCCCGCGCTGTTTCAGCGGCCATGAGAGTTCGCAGCGAGTTCACTCCGTTCTCGCGGATCCATACGTCCTGGGCTCCATGCATGAGGATTCCCGTGGCCTCGCGGTGAGCGTTCAGCGCGTTGCGGAAGGCTCCCAGGCACTTCTCCGTCGGGGCATCTTCGGCGTGAGAACATCCGGAGCAATCTATCTCGATCATCCTTCCCTGCAGCTGGAACCTGCACCCTTCTTTGTTCGGGCGCACCGCCGGCCGCGCGTCGCCCTTCCTTGGCATCATGATCACCTTCGCCATTTTCTTCCCTCGACGTTCAACGCCGGAGGGGTGGTTCGAGATGACGGCTAACTGTACGCTACGCGCCCAGGAAGTTAATATGCAGGCAGACGATTCCAGGGCATGGAACTGCTAGCTCCGGTCGGCACCGAGGAAGCGCTCAAGGCGGCCATCGCCGGCGGGGCGGACGCCGTGTATCTCGGGGGAAAGAGCTTCGGGGCCCGGCACTTCGCCAGCAACTTCTCCGATAAGCTGTTAGCAGGGGCGATAAAGCTCACCCACGACCGCGGCATGCGCACCTACGTGACAGTGAACACCCTCATCAAGGAAGGTGAGATGGCCGAGGCGCTGTCGTTCGTGGAGATGCTGGACACCTCAGGAGCGGACGCGGTCATCGTCCAGGACCGCGGACTCCTGCCGATGATCAAGGAGCGGTTGTCCATACCGGTGCACGCTTCCACCCAGATGGCCATTCACACTTCGGCCGGGGTGAAATGGGCGGAGGGCCAGGGCATCGAGCGGGTCATCCTGGCCCGGGAGCTCGGGCTAGAGCAGGTCAAGGAGATCGCCGAGAGCTCGAACATCGGCATCGAAGTTTTCATCCATGGCGCGCTGTGCTACTGCTTCTCCGGGCAATGCCTCTTCTCCAGCTTCCTTGGCGGGCGTTCCGGCAACAGGGGAATGTGCGCCCAGCCTTGCCGCAAATCGTACACCCTGGGCAAGAATGAAGGTTATCTGCTGAGCACCGCGGACACCTTCGGCGTTGAATCCATTCCCGAGCTGATGCGCTGCGGTGTCGTCTCACTCAAGATCGAGGGCAGGATGCGTTCCCCCCAGTACGTCTACCTGACGTCCAAGATATACAAGAGGGCGATCGAAAGGGCAAGGAACGGAGAGAAGCCGCTCATCACCGACCGGGAGCGGGAGCTGCTGGAGGTCGTCTTCAACCGGGGATTCTCCGGAGGCTATCTCGCCGACAAGGAGGTCATGCAGACCGCCTACCCGGAATCCCGGGGCAAGCCATTAGGGCCGGCCAAGGTCGCCAGCGGCCGCCTTAGAATGCCCCGCGGCTCATTGGACATCGGAGACGGCATCAGTCTCTACCAGGGCAACGAGAAGGTGGGCGGATTCGACCTCAAAGGTCCCGATCTTGAGGGAACGAACGTCATCGCCTCCCCGCCTTTCCTTTTGAAGGATGGGGATTACACCGCATACAAGACCAAGGACCGGGAGTTCGTGGCGATGGAGGATGTCATCTCCAGGATCAAACTGCAGGAGCGGGACGCGGTACGAAAGGCATTTGACCTGCCGCCCAAGCGCATGCGGCGGGGAGAGAAGCTGAGCGAGCTTTCGTTCTATGTTTCCAGCATGGCCGTGCTGAAGGCCGTCCTTCCGTTCGCCGATCGGGTGTACTTCGACGGAACGAAGCAGGACGCGGAGGCGCTCGGGATGTGCGAGAGCGAGGGCAAGGAGTTCGTGAAGATGCTGCCCCGACTATCGCTGAAGGAGAGCGCATCGGACCAGGACCGGGTGATGGTGAACACTGTCGATCAATATGAGATGAACAAGGATCGGACCGTTTACGGCTCGTACCATATGAACGTCTTCAACAGCTACACCCTGCCTAAGCTGCACCAATCCACGTTGTCCCCGGAGCTGAACCAGGAGGAACTTCTTCACGTTCTTTCCCGCACCGAGGGAAGGTGCGAGGTCATGGCCTTCGGCCGCCTGGAGCTTATGCTCAGCCGCGATCCCACGCTGCCCGAGGGAACATTGGTGGACGACCGGGGCGTGCGCTATCCGGTCCATCGCGATCCCGGAGGTTTCGTGCACATACTGCACAGCACGGACCTGCTGATGCTGGACAAGGTGCCCGAGCTGCGCGCCATGGGCGTCGATTCTCTGGGAATAGACGTCCGCAGGCGCCACCCCGACCTGGCGGCGTTCGTCGGAAGAAGCTTCAAGGAAATGGACCTGGCCAGCCTGGAGGAACTGAGACGAAAATGTGGCCGCAGCAGCCTGGGCCATTATAAGAAAGGCGTGTTCTGAGTTAGCCTACAGTTAAGGGCATCCGCCTTAACCTTCCGGGACACTGAACTTGCGTGCGTATCACAAGGAGGTGCATGGACCGTGAGGGTGTAGGGGGCTTTCTAGAATCGATACTGGCAGTTATGGTGGTCATCACCGCCTCATCAGTGTTCCTGGTGGTGCTGGCGTCCGGAACGTTGCAGGTGGAAGAAGAGATCGACCAGGATGACCTGGTATCTTGGCTGGTGGCCAATGGTCTCTTCTCGGATAGCTTCGTCATACGTGTGGGCGGCCTGACCG
This sequence comes from Methanomassiliicoccales archaeon, assembly GCA_041304605.1. Lineage (GTDB taxonomy): Archaea > Thermoplasmatota > Thermoplasmata > Methanomassiliicoccales > UBA472 > UBA472. The sequence continues at coordinate 7,364 of JBFYNB010000020.1, read as the reverse complement.
AAGATATGGACGGGTTAGTTCTCCCGGATGAGATCTCTGGAATGACAGTAACATATCGATTTTCCGGCAACTCGACCCCCATTATATCCTTGAACCTAGGTGGACCTCCTCATGGGGACGTGCTAGGCTTCCAACTACCTCTGCTCATCGATCTGGACGGGAGGGCTGTGGCCGGGATCGTGGAGGTTCGGGCGTGGCATTGAGGAAGGACCGCCGGGGAATGGCCGTGCTGGTGGACGCCTTGATCTTCCTGGTGGCGCTGACCATGCTGGTCGCTGTGATATATTCGTCCTCTGACAATGGTCCTTCCGACGATAGGGCCGAGCTGCTGCGTTCCTATCACTCGGTGATGCTCTTCGGGGAGCTTCCGGGAGAGGACGGCAGTTCCATGTCCACCGCCACCCTGAGCGATTATCTCATCGCACTATCTATCAGCGGTGCTCCGGATGAAGAGCAGGTCGAAAGGATCGAAGGAATGGTCAACGGTACAATCAACGAGCTGGAAAAAACCGAGGGCAGAACGTGGCTCATCATCGAATTCGGAACCATCGCGCTGCATTTCGGTTCGGCGCCTCCGGAGGAAGGCGGCGACGTGTACGCCGACCGCCGGGAACTGGGCGATGGTTCGGTGGTATCCACTCTTTTCCTTTCAGGTTAGAGGACCTTGCCGACCTTCTTCTGGGCGATCTCCACCGCCCTTGCCGTCTCCAGAGAGGCGAATATCATGGCCAGTATGAGGCTGCCGAACATGAGGTATAGCCTCAGATCGCCAAGACCAAGATCGTACCGCAGTATCTCCGCTCCGACCAGAAAGGCGCCGACCGCGCTCAGCGCGTACATCGCTGCTCCGTAATAATACAAGGGCACGGAGATGATCCTGCACTTGCCGCCGCACAGCTTGCAATCCTTTCGCCTGTACCAGGCGGTGGGTTGCAGGTCCTTGCAATCGGGGCAGTAGCAGAACTTCATGGAACCGTCATCCGATTACAGGGAAAAATCGTTTTCCCTCAGGCCACGCCTTCCTGCTCCCCGCGGCACCACACCGAGTCGGGCAGGCTCCGGTACAGGTCCACCGGCTCGTTCTTGGGCGGCCGGTCCTCCAGGATGCGGCCGATGCTGTCCCAGTTGAAGGACCAGTAGAATATTCTCCAGTTGCGGCCATTGGCCAGTTGCGTCTCTTCCCAGCGGGTGCTCAGGATCTTCATGTCCTGCAGGAAATAGAACAGTCGGCGATCGTCGTGGTCCAGGGCATTGTCTATGATCTCGTCCAGATACCCGAAGTAGTTCAGAACACGTAACGCCACCTCATCCGCCACCGGACCGCTGAAACCCGCGGTCTTTTCCAATACTCTAACAACGGACGCGTGTCCCAAAGAGGTTTTCAACTTCGCATCACTCATCACTAATACGTTCCCGGGGGGCTTATAGACATTTGTATGTTACATCCGAGCTCAAAGAAAATTGGCACGGTTCCCGGCTGATTATTAATACTGGGGAACGATAACCAAAAAGCCGGCACGTGAACAGGAAATGATCATAGACACGCTCAACCAGATCATAATCGACCTCATCGAGACCACCGGATATTTGGGAATATTCCTGGCCATGCTCGTGGAGGGGATCTTTACGCCGATCCCCAGCGAGCTCATAATGCCCTTCGCCGGTTACGTGGCCTATACGGGCGAACTTAACTTCTTCCTGGTGATATTGGTCGGGAGCATGGGAGCGGTGATAGGTTCCTCGGTCGCTTACATGTTGGCATTGTGGCTTGGCCGTCCGATCGTCGACAGGTTCGGCATCTTCTTCGGACTGGACGAGGGGAAGATGGCCTCCGCCGAGCGCTGGTTCAAGAGATGGGGCGTCTGGGGCATATTCATCGGACATTCGCTTCCTGGAATTCGTTCGGTAATATCCTTCCCGGCCGGGCTGTCCAAGATGGACCGCAAGAAGTTCGTCATGTTCACCTTCTCCGGGGCGCTGGTCTGGAACACCGTGCTGGTCACCGCCGGATATCTCCTCGGAGAGAACTGGATACAGTTCTGGGAGAGGACCGACGGTATGGAATACGTGGTCCTGGGGTTGCTCGGGCTGGTGCTGGTGCTTTACTTCCTTTACAAGAAGAGGAACAACAAGGTCACTCTATCTTCAGACAGCGAATGATGTCCTGGCGGGATATCATTCCCTTGAGAACGCCCTTCTCCAATACCGGAACGGAACGCAGCTTGAACTCCACCATGTAGTCGGCCGCTTTCGATACGTCATCTTCCGTTGACACGAAGATGGTGGCGGTGTGCATGATGTCCGCGGCGTCCTTGCTGTAGAGCTTTAACGCACGACCAAGGCTGACGCTCAGCCCGGGGCTGAAGGCTTTCAAGAGATCTATCTTGGACACTATGCCGACCATCCTCCCGTCGTCCAGCACCGGGAAGCTGTTGAAGTCGTACTTCTCGAACAGCTCCTTCAATGTCCGTAGGTCGGTATTCGGGGCTACCGTGACCACTTCTTTGGTCATTATCTCCTTGACCTTCTTGCGGGCAATGTGGCGTTCCATTCTGATCCTTACTTGATTACCGCGCAGGCATATCCAATTATCGTACTCTCCGGGGAGGTTGTAAAAGGCCTTCAAGAATTCGAAAAAAATAAGTGCTACCGTGCTAATGTAAGTCACGGCCTTGCGATCGAGCGTGTTGATCTCATCGCGGGAGGCTCTTCTACGTGGCGAAGGACCTGGGGGAAACGGATCGCCTCAGGGGCGGTCATCTTTCTTCTTCTAGCCTTGGCCATAGATATCATGCCATCTTCCAGCACCATGTCGGAGGAGGGAGGATTCTATTATGAGGTATACGGCAACCCCGAGTACGCTGTTATACTGGACTTCGAGGGGCCGGGGGGCTCCGTCGTCGTCCCGGCCCAACTGGGCGGTCACCCGGTGTACGGGATCGGTCTGCGGGCCTTCGCCGGAAGGAGCGACATCACTTCGGTCTGGATGCCGCAGAGCGTCTCCTACATAGGTAAGCAGGCGTTCTATGAATGCTCCGGGCTCTCCTCCCTGGTGTTGCCGTCGGGCGTAGATCATATAGGGGACTGGGCGTTCTACGGTTGCGCGTCCCTCTCTTCCATAACCATCCCGGACAGCGTGGTGAACATCGGTGCCTACACCTTCGGTGATTGCGGAATGCTGGTGTCTGTGGATATCCCGGACGGCATAACACTGCTTCGATTCGACATGTTCTCCGGTTGCTCCTCGCTCAACAACGTGGAGATACCGGAGAGCGTTACGCAGATACACGGCTACGCTTTTTCCGGCTGCCGCTCGCTGACCTCTTTGAAGATTCCGGACAACGTGACGTACATCGGCGACTGGGCTTTCTCCAGCTGCTCTTCGCTCCGGTCGGTGGTGGTCCCGGACAACGTTACCTGGATAGGCACACACACCTTCTTCGGCTGCAGCTCCCTGACCGAACTGGACCTGGGGAGCGCGGTTAAATGCATAGGGCAGAGGGCCTTCGCCGCCTGCTCCAGCCTGAGGACCGTGAACATTCCCAGCTCTGTTGTGGAGATAGGCGAAGGGGCGTTCTTCCACTGCACGTCGCTGAGGACAGCGGTGATAGGTTCTGGTGTAACGACCATAGGTGCCGAGGCGTTCTCCGAATGCTACTCCCTGCGGTCCATAGTGTTCATGGGTGCGGAGCCCCCGTCGTCCATAGGGGATGGCTGGATCGAGTACGCCCGGGACGATCTCCGGGGGCACGCTTTCCCCGGCACCAACTTCCCGGCGCCCGGGGAAGACATCAGCGGCCTGAAGATGGGCGATACGATCGACGTGTTCGACGACAGTGGCGATGAATTGTCAGTCTGGATAGCTGTGCTCGTCGTCCTGTTGCTGGTCATGACGGCGTCATTCCTCCTACTTTTTCATCGGATGCGCCGTTGATCTTGGCCAACGGTTTAATCGGTCCTCGCCGATACGTGCTCATGGATGCCCAGGAAGGAGGGTGGGCCGGTGTTTCCGCCAACGTCCACGGACGATGCCAGGGATGCCCACGCGATCCTCAGAAGGTCCCGGTCCTGTTCGAGCCTAAGGAACTCAATAAGGTCGACTTCATGATCGTCTCCCAGGAGCCCGGCCATTGGCTGCGGCCCTTGGGGGGCGGTGTGGGGCCGAAGCTCATCTCATTGACACTTGGCCAGGGCTCTCCAGAGGAGGTAAAGAAGGCCAACCCTCTAAGCAAGGTCGCCCAGATATTCGGACCCTTCGACCCATCATCGTCCCGGGTCTACTGGACGCACGCCCTGAAGTGCGTTCCTCTGAATGGTGACAGGGATGTCAACAAGGAATGGCGCAAAGCGGCCACGAAGTGCCGGGAGCACTTCATCGGGGAGCTCAAGGTCCTGGGGAAGAGCGAACTGAACGTTCTGGCCTTCGGAAAATACGCGCTCGAGATGTGCCTCAACGTTCTGGATGGACAGGATATCGATCAAGAGCTGAGCATCAGCGAGTTCATGCAGTCGGTCAAGCTGCCTTTGGTCTACAAATATCGTTTCAAGGACGGTTCGGTGAAGAACGTCAACCTGTACGTGTTCACCAACCCCTCGGCCGAGGTGGTCAAGGTCATGAAGAGCGGGGGGAAGATGACCGCCGACGAGATCCAGGAATTGGAGATCAAGAAGATACAGGAATCTTTTGGGGTGCGGAAAGCCCGCTGAACTGGCACCTGGAGCGAGCTCATAACCCGCGAAAATGAGGTCATGGATATAGAGGACCTTTAGATCAACAATGACCCACAAAGAAGGCACTTGACCGCGCCAGCAGGGTTCATTCCGCCGCACACGGAGCACTTCTTCTGGGCGTCTACCTCAGTTACTCCCATGGATAATCCTTGGGGGCTGAGCCGGTTTAATGCTTTTGCATTTCATTTCGTCTTGATAATTGGCGTATGCTCTTGATCTCATGGTCGGGCAGGCACCAAAGTGCATTGTAAAGCTTGACATATCCAGGAAGGACTATCATTGCCATGGCCAAGGTCAGGTTCATTGACCATCCAATTAACGTGGAGATAGACAGGCTGGCCAGGTCTAGTGACCATCAAGCCTTGGGGATCTGGGCCGCTGAATGCGCGGAAAGGGTCCTGCCACTCTTCGAGAAGGAGTTCCCCGAGGACGAGCGCCCTAGGTTGGCTACAGTGAAGCTCAGGGAATGGGTCACTACCGGTGAATTTCACATGGCCGAGGTTCGCGAGGTATCTCTCAACGCTCACGCTGCCGCCCGTTCTGCACTAGTGGGAAGCGCGGCACGATTCGCCGCCCGGGCCTGCGGCCAGGCTATGGCCACCGCCCATGTACCTACGCATTCCATAGCTGCAGCGAGGTATGCGGCTAAGGCGGTCTGGGCGTCCGATCCCGAGAACCCAGAGACCGTCTCAGTGGAACGCCATTGGCAATATCGGTGTCTGATGGATGTTCAGAAGGTTGCATCCAAGGAACATCGATTGGTTTGACAACATCACCGCATTCTTGATACTACCCTCAGTCAATGATAAACACATATGGATCGGTCATGTTTCGATAATGTCAAAGGCCAGGTCGGCCACTGCGGACTCTGGTGCGGGAGCTGCATTGTGGGGAACGGGCTTCTGGTCGAGATGACCTCGCAGTATGAAAAGGTGGCATGCGGTCATGGTGTGCACAAATGGGTTCTTAAAGAAAAAGGAGAAGCCTTTGTGGAAGCGCTGGACACGATCAAGAAGGTCCCTGTATGCCCGGGCTGCCTCAAAGGCGGAGGTGACGACACGTGCCGCATGCGGGAGTGCACCAGGCAGAGGGGGCTGGTCCATTGCGATGAGTGCAATATCGGGAACGATTGCCCTCATACGATGGTCATAAAATACATGCGCGAGGCCGGAAAGGCGGCAGGAATGATCGCCGCGACCAGCCCTGAGGAAAGATCAAAAGTACAAAGGGACGGGTTTAGGTCCTACCTTAAGGAATATCCAGGCGTTCTATTTAGAAAATCGTGTTTTAAAAAATGAATAAGTAAGACAACGCGGTGTGACAAATGGTGCAGGGGTGGAGATTTGAACTCCAGAACCACTAAGGATAGGATCCTAAGTCCTACGCCGTTGGCCAAGCTTGGCTACCCCTGCTTATCGTTTCCGAATGAATAATTATTATTTAGCCTGTCGGTCGAGCAGCTCCTTCAGCATGACCTTGGCGTTCTCCAACGCTTTCTCGCGGCGCTTGGGGTAGCTTTCCACTTTCGCACGCACGTGAATGCAGTCGTCCCCGCTGGAGATGACCAGTTCCTCAAGGAACGCCTTCTGCTTGTCCAGGCGGAAGAAGAACTGCCCGTCCTCGTCCATGCGCTGGTCCACGCTGTCCAGGAGAAGTGACAGATCGTCCCTGGACAATCGGCGGAAGAACGAACGGATGTCCGCCTTGCGGGAAACGGTGCAGGTCATGATGAGTATCTTGTTGCCGTGATAGCCTTCCGAGTGTTCCACCTTGATTTCCTCTATCCCGGAAGCGAAGGTCATGGCCTTCCTTACGCGTTCCTCGACCTCGGTGGCCTGGCCGAACGTACGGAAATCGAGGTGTATCACGCTCATGCCACGGCTATCGTCCCCGTCTCTTTAAACAATTTCCCCTCACAGGCAGCGTACCATCCGGTACTGGTCGTACCCGATCAACAACTTCCGGTAACCGCACAAGCGCTTATCGAGATCGACATCCCCCGAATCCGAGTGCAATACAGGCGTCTCGGCCAGCTTGGTCGGTGTGGCGATGATGAACAAGTTATCCAGACCAATAAGATCGATCACCTTCGGTGATAGCTGCTGATTGCCCCGGCCAAGGACGAATCCCTGGCGGCCGATGGGTGTGACCAGCAGCTTGGCGCGTTTTCCGTTCAGAAGCCTTAGCAGGTCATCCTCCGAGGCATCCTTCAAGACGGTCTTTCCATTCAAGTACGCGTCCACGCCCAGCAATGTCTTCGGCTGCCCCATCCTGTCAGCGACAGCCTTGGTGGAGGTTCCTGGACCCAGGACGTAGATCGTCCCCGGTTCCATTCTTTCCACCACGAATTCGGCGATGGCCTCCTTCTGCTCCTCGTCCGAGGTTCCGAACACCGCTCCCTTGGGAGGCTGCAATCCACCCAGGTCGGGGACCTTCACGTAACCGTACAATCTAGTTCTCAGCTCTCCTTTGCGGAAAGCGTCCTCGTCCACGTCCATGACCTCGGCCAGACGCGTTTCTGTTTCGCCTTTTATAAAGCGCACCACGGCGTCCCCCGCCTCCTCCGGGGTGTTGGCGAACACCGCGGAGTGCATCTTCACTCCAGAAGGTATTCCGATCACTGGAACTCTATC
>JBFYNB010000019.1:0-21795 GCA_041304605.1 Methanomassiliicoccales archaeon | reverse complement strand
CCAGGCTGGGGATCCAGAAGATCAGGCAGGCCCTGGAAATGGTGCTTGCCTACTTCAGCATGGATAAGGCGACATTCGTCAAACGGTTTTTCGACGGGCGAAAGGCAATCATCGAGCGGGCCACAAGTCAGGAATCCTACCGGCGAATCGTGGATGAGCAGGCTGCCCTCCGGATCGCTCTTGGACATCTTGGAGCTCACGGGGTCCATGCGGTTGCCGCCTTTCAGGCCGGGTAGCAGGGGAGTGTGCACGGCGACCGCCTTCTTCACGCCCATCTTCTCCGCGGCCTCCCTGGCCAGCATGTGCGCCCTCCGTTGGTCCAGACCGGCGTAGGCCACGTCCACGTCCATGAACATGAGGTCGGCCGCCTGCATGAGCGGGTACATGGTCTTACTGGAGTCCACCTCGGCCTCGTCCTCGTTGCGGCCCATGATGGTCATGGCCCTCTTGACCCTCTGCAGGGAGGAGGCCTTTCCGACCTTCATGACCATCTCCCAGTAATCTATATCGTCCATTATCTCGGAGGCCAGGCGGTATTCCACCTTCTCCCTCGGCAGCCCCAGCGCCTCGAAGCAGTCCTTCATGTACTCGGCGCACACGCGGATGTTGTCGATGTTTCCGCCCAGCTTGTCGTTGATGTATGCGTGCCAGTCGGCCAGAAATACAATGAAGGTAAAGCCGGCGTCCACGAAGTCCTTGACCTTCTGGGCGGTGACCATCCAGCCTATGTGGACCAGGCCGGACGGCTCGAAGCCGATATAGCCTGTCGGGGAGTCCTTGTTCCGCAGGACCTCCATCAGGTCCTCCGGGGTGATGATCTCCTCGGTGTTCCGGGCTATTAGTGCGTACCGCTCCTCGACGTCCATGGTAACCGGTGTCCAATGCTAAACGGAATATTAAACAGATTTGCCTTCAGCCGCGCAGCACCCTGGCCAGCTTCTCCGCCGCCGCGTTCACCGTGTCGCTGACCATGGAGGTCGGGGGACAGTAGGCGTTCTCCATCCTTTCCACGAACGAGGCGACCGAAACGCCCTCCAGTATGGCGGCGGTGATCCAGTTCACACGTCCGGTGACGTCCTCCCCGCCCACGATCTGACCGCCGATGAGGCGACCGCTCTCCTGGTCCGCTATTAGCTTAACGGTCATGTCCTTACCGTCAGGATAGTATCTGGCCCGGGACGAGCCTTTCGCCACCGCCTCGGCCACGCGAACTCCGTAGTATTCGGCCAGCGAGCGGGACATCCCGGTGCCGGCGACGTGTAATCCACCGACTACGCTAACGTAAGGACTTGCGGTACCGGGGAAGGTGGCGTTGCCGCCCGCGGCGCGAATTCCGGCCACCCTTCCCTGACGGACGGCGGTGGACCCTAGCTGGCTCATGGTCGGTCCGGCCAGGACGGCGCTCTGGCACATGACCACGTCACCGGCCAGGTACACGTCCGGGACCAGACGTCCTTTGCGGTAGGGCTGCAGACTAGGACTGACCCTGACCGCGCCCAGCGGACCGATCTCCAGTCCCATCTGCTCCGGTATGCGCAGATTGGCTCGAACACCGGTGGCCATGATGACCATCTGGCATGGTATGTGCACCTTTCCGGCAGTGACCCCGGTCACCCTGTCCTCGCCCTCTATGCGGGAACAGGGGGAACCCAGGACGAACCTGATGCCGTGAGATTCGCAGTGCGCCTGGACCAGCTGGGCCATGTCCTTGTCCATGATGCGGGGGACCACCTGGTCGAACATCTCTACGACGGTTACCTCCTTGCCCCTCTCCCGAAGAGCCACGGCCATCTCCAGGCCGATGACCCCGGCTCCGGCGACGACGACCTGCTTGGTGCTTGGAAGCCAGTCCAATATGGCCTGCCCGTCGGATATCCATCTTACCGGGAAAACGCCTTTAAGCTCGCGCCCCTCGATGGGCGGCACGAACACCGTTCCGCCGGTCGCTATTATCAAAGAATCGTAATCGAAGGCGCGCCCGTCCTTGGTGAACACCTTCTTTGAGTCAGCGTCCACCCTTTCCACGGACGTCTTGACCAGAACCTCGATGCCCCTCTCCCTGCGGTAGAACTCGGGGGTGTGCATCACGATGCTGGGGAAATCCTTGATCTTGCCCTCCACGACGAAGGGTATGGCGCAGGGCGAGTATGCCACGTGCTCGTCCTCGGTGATGAGCGTGATGTCCCCGGCCCCGTTCTCCCTGGCGGTGGAGGCCGCGGTCATGCCGGCCGCGCCTCCCCCAATAACCACGATCTTCCTGGCCATGATGCCTCTCCAGGCCGCAAATCCTGAAGTGAGGATATAAAATGTTGGTACCGTCCGTCGGAGCGCTCAAATAGTTAGGGGCGTTTTGACCTTCATTCGCATGGAGGACGCATGAAGAGCATGGACCTGAACAGACCGGTCACGGTCTGGAAGGAAGAGGACGTGGTCGACGGAAAGAGGGAGAAGGCGCTGGTGGCCATCTTCCGCACCCGCGGCTGTCACTGGTCCCACACGGGCGGATGCTCCATGTGCGGCTATAACGTGGAGAGCTTGGAGGGCATAGGGCCGGAGGAGATATCCGCCCAGCTCAGCGCCGTCCTGGAGAGGTATGAGGGAGAGAGGATGGTGAAGCTGTACACCTCCGGGAGCTTCCTGGACCCCAACGAGATACCTTTGGAGGTTCGGGACCGTATCCTTAACTCCTTCGATGGGGCGCAGAGAGTGCTCTTCGAGAGCCGCCCGGAGTTCGTCACCCCCGATGTTCTCAAGGGTCTGCCGGACCACTCCGCCGTGGCCCTGGGACTGGAGACCGCTAACGATACGGTGCTGAGATGTTCCGTGCGCAAGGGGTTCGGGGTCAAGGATTACGTCAGGGCGGCGGACGTCGTGAAGGACCGAGGACTTCCGGTGCGGACATACCTACTGCTGAAACCTCCGTTCATGACGGAGAGGGCGGCCATAGAGGACACGAAGGCTTCAGTGCGCTTCGCCTCCCCTCGCTCGGAGAGCGTTTCGGTAAATCCACTCAACGTCCAGAAGGAGACCATGGTCGAGGGGCTGTGGAGGCGCGGCGACTACCGCCCGCCTTGGATCTGGTCCCTGTTCGAGGTCCTGAAGCTGAGGTCGGAGATATCCGGGGTCAGGATATTCTCGTCTCCCAGCGGCTCGGGGACGCCGCGGGGCGTGCACAATTGCCCCGAGTGCGACCGGCGACTGCTGGACGTCCTGGAAAAGTTCAACTTCGAGCAGGACGCTTCGGTGCTGGAGAAACACGACTGCCGGTGCCGGAGGGAATGGACGTCCCTCCTACGCACCGAGGACGCCATGCGCACCTCGGTGGACGTGCACCGGTACCTGGATGACGAACTGTCACTTTAGAGGGATCAACATGGATTACGATATCAAGAAAGGAAATTACGGTAAGCTGGAAGGGGATGGACTTATGAAGTTGATGGAGGCCGCCTTCGGCTCCGTCAAGAAGGAGGGGGACGCCCTGGTGTCCTCCTACGGGGCCATGACCCGAATAGAGGTGCGGCTGATCAGCAAGACCTCCATGGACATCAGCGCCACCAGCGACAAGAACGCCTCCCCGGACCTCGCCGCGGACACCATAAAGAAGTGGAACGAGTTCCTAGAGCAGGTCACCGGCTTCTCTTCCAAGGAGCGCCGCAACCGCCTGCAGAAGAAGGCCAAGGAAGGCAAGCTCTGAGGCTATCCAGCAAACCCCTTTCCCCCCTGATTCTTTATATACGGGGGACCGATTTGTTTAAATAATAATGATAGTATCGGACTTCTGCTCAACGCACTGAGGACGTTCGACCAGACCCCTTGGGCAATGCGAAAGCATCCCTAAGTCGCCCCCAAAAGCACATTCTGGAGGGTGATGACGGTGTCACGGTCGAAGGTGCTAGCCTCAACACTCTTGAGAACAGGCGTTAGCGAAAGAGAGTGTGCTCTCTCAGGAAAAATAGAGGGAGAAGCATGTCAAACATAAGACGTCCGAGAAGGGGGTCCAAGGGATTCGGTCCGAGGAAGAGGGCCATCACCCAGACCCCGAGGCTGGATTCGTGGCCCGAGATCAGCGAAGGCCCGAAGGTCCAGGGATTTGCCGGTTACAAGGCAGGAATGACCCACGCGTTCATTGTGGACCAGCGCAAGACCAGCACCACCTCCGGTCAGGAGATCAAGGTGCCCGTCACCGTTCTGGAAGTGCCGCCGATGAAGGTGGCCGCGGTCCGCATCTACGAGAACACCCGCTACGGCCTGAAGACCGCCGGGGAGGTCTGGGCGACCCAGCTGGATGAGACCCTCTCCAGGCTGCTGCCCATCCCCAAGAAGGTCGACGCCGATGCCGCCTGGGAGAAGATGAAGGGAGTGGACACCGAGGATGTTAGGGTCCTGGCCTTCACCCAGCCGAAGTTGGTCACCGGAGTGCCGAAGAAGCGCCCGGAGCTCATGGAGCTGCGCATAGGCGGCGGCACCATGGACGCCAGGATCGATTTCGCCAAGGGACTTCTGGGCAAGGATATCGCCATCACCGACTTCACCAAGAACGGCGCGATGATCGATGTCGTGGCCATAACCAAAGGAAAGGGATTCCAGGGCGCCACCAAGCGCTGGGGCCTGAAGCTCATGTCCCACAAGAACTCCAAGCACCGCCGCGCCATCGGTAACCTGGGTCCCAAGCGGCCCGGCTACGTGCGCACGACCGTGCCCCAGTCCGGTCAGATGGGATACCACCAGAGGACCGAAGTGAACAAGCTCATCCTGAAAGTAGGGGAGAGCGGTCAGGAGGTCAGCCCCAAGGGCGGCTTCCTGCACTACGGCGAAGTAAGGAACCCCTTCGTCCTGGTCCACGGCTCCGTGCCCGGCCCCACCAAGAGGCTGGTCCGGATGAGGGACCCGGTAAGGAGGCAGAAGCCGGACATGAAGGATGCACCGGAGATGGTGTACATATCCACCGAGTCCAAGCAGGGGGCGTAAGCAATGTCCAAAGTCAACGTATATTCATTGAACGGCGAGGTCCTGAAGACCGAGGCTCTGCCCGAGGTGTTCTCCACCGCGTTCAGGCCTGACATCATACACAGGGCCGTGGTCGCTGAAGAGGCCAACAAGAGGCAGCCCTACGGACCGAAGCCCGGCGCCGGAATAAGGCACTCGGTTTCCACCTGGGGCAAGGGCCGCGGTGTGGCCCGTGTCCAGAGGCTGTCCTCGGGAGCGAAGGGTGCTGAGTCCCCCAACAACGTTGGAGGTCGCCGCGCTCACCCGCCCCGGGTCGACAAGGTGTGGACCAAGAAGGTCAACCAGAAGGAGAAGACCCTCGCCAAGTGCTCCGCGTTGGCCGCCACGGCCGACGAGGAGAAGGTCAGGGCCAGGGGTCACCGCTTCAACGAGGGGCTCACCCTTCCTGTGGTCGTCGAGGACCGCCTGGAGGACGTGAAGAGCACCTCCGAGGTGTTGGACGCCCTGATGAGCATCGGAGTATCCGACGACGTGATCCGCGCCAAGGACGGCATAAGGATCAGGGCGGGACGCGGCAAGATGCGCGGTCGCCCCTACCGGATGCCCCGCAGCCTACTGATCGTCGTCTCGGCGCATGACGCCGCGGTGGTCAAGGGCGCCAGGAACCTTCCCGGCGTCGAGGTGGCCTTCGCGGAGATGCTGAACTCCGGCAACCTGGCCCCCGGCGGACTGCCCGGCCGGCTGACGGTGTTCACTGAATCCGCCTTAAAGAAGATAGGAGAGTGGTGAGCATGGCCAGAAAGGTACTGCTTTACCCGTACGTGACGGAAAAGACCATGAACTACATGACCGGCACGCCTACCCAGGATTTCAAGGACGGCAACAAGATCGAGTTCATCGTGGACCGCTTCGCCACCAAGGCGGAGATAAAGGGCGCCTTCGAGGCGCACTTCGAGGTCAAGGTGGACAAGGTCTGGACCAAGATCTCCAAGGATGGCAAGCACGCCGTAATCAAGCTGGCTGAAGGATACTCTGCCGAAGACATCGGCATGAGGATCGGAGTGTTCTGAGGAGGGGGAACATGGGCAGACAACTGAGACAACAAAGAAGGGGTCGTGGGACCATGACCTATACTTCCCCGAGCCACAGGCACGTGGGAGAGATCAAGCACCCGTACACCGAACTAAAGTCCGGTAAGGTTCTGGACATAGTGCACGCCCCGGGCCGCAACAGCCCGGTGGCCGAGGTGCAGTTCGAGGACGGTAAGAAGGACAAGATCATCGCCGTGGAAGGGCTGATGGTCGGACAGGAGATCAGCGTGGACGGCTCTCTGAGCCTGACGCCCGGGAGCATCATGCCCCTGGCCAACATCCCCGAGGGTACCCTGATCTACAACCTGGAGGCCAGGCCTGGCGACGGCGGCAAGTTCGTAAGGACCGCCGGAACCTACGCCACCGTGGTCACCAAGGGAGACACCGTAGTAGTACAGCTGCCCTCCGGGGCATTCAAGAACTTCGACCCCCGCTGCCGCGCTGGTGTGGGGATCGTCGCCGGTGGAGGAGCTTCCGAGAAGCCCTTCGCCAAGGCAGGTAAGAAGTTCCACGCATACCGCAGCAAGAGCAAGGCCTACTTCAAGGTGAAGGGAGTGGCGATGAACGCCGTCGACCACCCGCACGGCGGTGGAGGTCACCCCCACGTTGGTAAGCCCAGCACGGTTTCGAGGAACGCTCCGCCGGGAAGGAAGGTAGGTAGGCTTTCCCCCCAGAAAAAGAGGAAGTGATTCTAGATGGCTGAAGATAAGCTAACTGGCACCAAGGCCTCGAGGAGGAAGCAGCGGAAGAAGAAGGGCATGATGACCGCCCGTAGGAAGAAGGAGTTCACCTACCGCGGATTCACCATGGAACAGCTCATGGAGATGCCCTTCGATGAAATGGTCGACCTCCTGCCGTCTAGGGTTAGAAGGTCGTTCCGCCGCGGACTCAACGAGGAGCAGAAGACCACTTACGATAAGATCGTGGATGGAGAGCAGGAAGTGGTGCGCACGCACCGCCGTGACATACCGGTCGTGCCGGCCTTCGTAGGCCGCCGCGTGGCCATATACAACGGTAAGGAATTCAAGGAAGTGGAGATAAAGCCCGAGATGATCGGGCACTTCCTGGGCGAGTTCGCCATGACCAGGGGATCTGTAAAGCACTCCGGTCCGGGCGTCGGTGCGACCAGGGGCTCCAAGTTCATGCCGCTGAAGTGAGGTGAAAAAAATGGTAGGATACACTGCACAAGCCGATCCGGACACCACGTCCAAAGCGATCGCCAAGGAGCTGCCCATCTCACCCAAGTTCTCGAGAGAGATCTGCCGCATGATCAGGGGCAAGAAGGTCGATGTCGCCATCCAGATGCTGGAAGAAGTGGTCGATCTGCGCCGCCCGGTGCCGATCCGCCGCTACAACTACGGCGTGGCCCACAAGACCGGTGTCGGACCCGGGAGATTCCCGAAGAAGGCCGCCGCGGCCATCATCAAGGTGCTGCAGAGCGCCAAGAGCAACGCGGAATACAAGGGCCTGGATGCCGACAACATGCGCGTGCGCATAGTCTCCGCCCACCACGGGCGGACCATCCCCGGCTACATGCCGAGGGCGCATGGCCGCAGCACCGCCTGGGACCAGCAGACCGTCAACATCGAGGTCATATTGGAGGAGGTTCAGTAAATGGCCAGCGAGAGGAAGTTCACACAGGAGAACATCAGAAGGGTGCTTCTCAAGGAGCACCTGATGAAGACCGTAGACCGCGCTGGCTTCGGAGGCGTGGACGTGCAGAGGACCCCCATGGGAACCAGGGTCACCCTGGTCGTGGAGCGCCCCGGCATAGTCATCGGTCGGAGGGGAGCGGCCATCAAGACGCTCACCAAGGACATCGAGGACAAGTTCCACTACGACAACCCCCAGATCGAGGTCCAGGAAGTGGAGAACCCCAACCTCAACGCCCAGATCATGGCGGAGAAGTTGGCCTTCGCCCTGGAGCGCGGCTGGCACTTCAGGCGGGCCGGTCACTCGACCGTCCGCCGCATAATGGAGTCCGGCGCCCGCGGATGCCTCATAGTCATCTCCGGCAAGCTGACCGGGGAGAGGCACCGCACCGAGAAGTTCAAGGACGGGTCTATAAAGTACTGCGGTGAGACCAGGAACCTGTTCATAGGTACCGGTTTCGCCGTGGCCAAGCTGAAGCCCGGGGTCATCGGGGTACAGGTCGAGATCATGCAGGCCGGAGCCAGGCTCCCGGCCGAGATCGACGTCATGCCCATGGAGATGGCCATCCAGGCCAACCCCGACCTCGCCGATCTGCTGAGGAAGCAGGCGGAGGCTTCGGTCATCGCTGAACACCCTGCCGAGGATGATGTTCCCGCAGAGGGAGATAAGGAGGAGGTGACCGAATAAATGGCTTTACTGAGGACCTCTGAAATACGAGAGATGAACGTGGATGAGCGCGCTGTCAAGCTCCGCGAGCTGCAGGACGAGCTTATGCACGAGAAGGGGGCCGCCGCCATGGGTGGCGCTCCCAACAACCCGGGGAAGATCAGGGCTTTAAGGAGCAACATCGCCAGGATCCTAACCGTCCAGAAGGAGGAAGAACAATAATGGCCGACATTTGCTCGGTATGTGGGCTCCCTAAAGAGCTGTGCATGTGCGAGGAGATCGCCAGAGAACAGCAGTCCGTAAGGATCTACACCGACAGCCGGCGCTACGGCAAGATCGTCACCGTGGTCGATGGAATTGATTCAACCGATATCGACATAGACGACCTGGCGCGCAAGTTGAAGAACAAGTGCGCCGCCGGCGGCACCGCCAAAGAGGGCAAGATCGAGCTCCAGGGCGACCACAAGAAGAAAGTGGCTCAGACCCTGGAAGAAATGGGCTTCAAGACCGAGGTTCGGTAGGAGCCATGGACAAGAGGGATTTCATGAGACAAGAACTCATAGGACTGGACATCGAGGTGGTGGAATCCAGCTGCCCCGGGCACCTGTTGCACGGGAAGGTGGTGGACGAGACCAAGAACATGTTTGCCATATCCTGCCAGGGCAGGGAGAGGTGGATACCCAAGTCCGGCCATGAGTTCGTGTTCACATACCAGGGCGAGAGGATCAGGGTCCTAGGATCCGAGATCCAGCATCGACCAGAGGATAGGATCAAGAGAATTAGGTGATCTAATGAGCGAAGTCAGAGACATTGGCATTGATGTCAAGGCCCCCTCGGCCACCTGCGAGGACAAGCACTGTCCATTCCACGGGCAGCTCCCAGTGCGGGGGCAAATCATCGACGGCGTCATCGTTTCCGTGAAGATGAACGGCAGCGCCGTGGTCGAGAGGAACTACTTGAAGTATGACAAGAAGTACGAACGATTCGAGAAGAGGACGAGGCGCTACACCGCCCACAACCCCCCCTGCCTGCAGATCGCGGCCGGGGACAAGGTGCGCATCATGGAATGCCGCCCCTTGAGCAAGACGGTGTCCTTCGTCATCGTGGAGAAGAGGTGAGGACATGAAGGGATTGGCAGGTAACCAGACCAGGGGCATCATAACCGGATCGCACCTGGACGTGGTGGACAACACCGGAGCCAAGGTCATCAGTGTCATCGCCGTCCCCAACTACCACGGCGTGCACGGGCGCTGCCCGGCCGCCGCGGTGGGCGATATAGTCGTGGCCTCCGTCAAGAAGGGAACCCCCGAGATGAGGAGGCAGGTCGTCTACGCCATCATCGTTCGCCAGAGGAGGCCGTTCCGCCGCGCGGACGGCACCATGGTGCACTTCGAGGACAACGCCGCGGTAATTACCACGGAAGAGGGCGAGACCAAGGGAAGCGACATAAAGGGACCGGTGGCCAGGGAGGCCGCCGAGCGCTGGCCGCGCGTAGCCGCCACCGCTTCGACCATAGTGTGAGGTGCAGGAAATGACGAGCAAGTACGCAAGCAAGCAGAGGAAGGCGCTGTACAACGCCCCCAACCACGTGCGCAACAAGAGCGTCGGCTCCCACCTCAGCGAAGAGCTGAAGAAGAAGCTGGGCCGCCGCACCGTACGCGTGGTCAAGGGAGACACCGTCAAGGTGGTCCGCGGGGACGAGGACGTACTCGGCCTGGAGGGCAAGGTAACCAGCGTCGACACCCACAACGGCAAGCTGATCGTTGAGGGCGTCACCATAGCCAAGGCCGACGGCACCATGACCGAGAGGCCCGTCCACGCGTCCAACGTGGAAGTTACCAAGTTGGACATGAAGGACAACTACCGCAAGCAGAAGCTGCAATACGAGGAGGGTTCCCAGTGACCCAAGATCTGAAGAGACTTAATGCACCGAAGAGCTGGCCGGTGCCCAGGAAGAGCAACGTATGGGTGACCAGCCCCAACCCCGGCCCGCACTCGCTGGACGGATGCATGCCTTTGAGCGTGGTCCTTAGGGACATGCTGAAGGTAGTGGACACCGCCGCCGAGGCCAAGAAGGTCCTTTCCGCGAAGAAGGTGCTGGTGGACGGCAAGGTCATCACCGAGGAGAAGTTCCCGGTCGGCCTGATGGACGTCATCAGCATCCCCGCCAACGGCAAGCACTACCGCATGCTGCTGGACGACCGCGGCAAGTTCATGCTCGTGGAGATAACCGAGGACCGCGCCAAGTGGAAGCTGTGCCGCATCGAGAACAAGACCTACGTGTCCGGCGGCCGCCTGCAGCTGAACCTGCACGACGGACGCAACATACTGGTCGAGTCGGACAGCTACAAGACCGGCGATGTCCTGAAGGTCGAGGTGCCTAGCCAGAACATACTGGAAGCATACAAGCTGGTGCAGGGCAACGTGGCCATGATCGTCAGCGGCTCCAACGCCGGACAGATCAACGTGGTGGACGAGCAGGTCGAGGAGCGCTCCACCGCCCCCAACCTGGTACGCTTCAAGAACGGAAAGCTGACCGTGAAGGACAATGTGTTCGTCATCGGCAACAAGACCCCTGAGGTCGCCCTGCCCGAGGTGAGAGCGGTATGAGCGAGAACGTCATGCGCCTGCCGCGCATCGAGAAGGTCGTCGTCAACATGGGCGTTGGCGAGTCCGGCGACCGCCTGGTCAAAGCGCAGAAGGTCATCGAGATGGTCACCGGGCAGAAGTCCAAGCAGACCATATCCAAGGTCACCAACCGCGACTTCGGCATCCGCGAGGGACAGCCCATCGGGTGCGTCGTGACCCTTAGGGGAGAGATGGCCGAGGATTTCCTGAAGAGGGCGTTCACCATCCGGGAGAACCGCATCGCTTCATACTCCTTCGACCGCGAAGGCAACCTATCGTTCGGAGTGCCGGATTACACCGACTTCTCCGGGATGAAGTACGACCCCGAGATCGGGATATTCGGAATGGACATCAGCGTGTCCATACAGAGGCCCGGGAAGCGTGTGGCCAGGCGCCGCATCATGCGCCGCTCCATACCCCACAGCCACCGCATGACCAGGCCTGAGGCCATGGAGTTCATCAAACAGAAGTTCAACGTCGAGGTGATCGATTGAAGCCCAAGAAGAAGTTCGGAAGAAGCGTGGGCTGCACCAGGTGTGGCCGCAGACGGGGCATTATCCGCCGGTATGGTATGCACCTCTGCCGGCAATGCTTCAGGGAGATCGCGCCGCAGATAGGGTTCAAGAAGTACTCGTGAGGTGAAAAAAATGCAGAGCGATCCATTGAATGATGCGATGTCCACCATCAAGAACGCCGCGGCCGTGGGCAAGAGCGAGTGCGTAATCAGGCCCTCCTCGAAGCTTATCGGCCGGGTCCTCAAGGTGATGCAGGACAACGGCTACATCAACCAGTTCGAGTTCATAGAGGACGGAAAGGCCGGAGTGTTCAAGGTCATGCTGGAAGGCAGGATCAACAACTGCGGCGTGATCAAGCCGCGCTACTCGGTAAAGAAGGTAGACATGGAGCAGTTCGAGGCCCGGTACCTGCCGGCCCAGGACTTCGGCGTGTTGATACTGACCACCACCGATGGCGTGATAACCCACATGGAAGCCAAGGAGAAGGGCGTGGGCGGGAAGCTGCTCGCGTTCGTGTACTGAGGGATTTAAATGACTGTAACCGGACATTTGGACGACAAGGTGCACGTGCCTAAGGAAGTAAAGGTCACCATGAAGGGGGCCGAGGTCACCGTAAAGGGACCGAAGGGCACGGTAACCAGGGACTTCAGCCACCCTAAGGTGATAGTCACCTTCAAGGAGGACCACTTCCACGTGGAGTGCGAGTACCCCCGCACCAAGGAGAAGGCCTTGGTCGGGACGTACGCCGCCCACCTGAAGAACATGGTCGAGGGGGCCAACCACGGGTTCGAGTACGCCATGAAGATGGTCTACTCCCACTTCCCCATGAAGATCGCGGTGAAGGGCGACAGGTTCCTCATCGAGAACTTCCTGGGAGAGAAGGCCCCGCGCTCCGCGCCGATACTGGCTGGAGCGAAGGTCAGCATTAAGGGCGCCGAGGTCTTCGTCACCGGCTCCGACCTGGAGAAGGTCTCGCAGACCGCCGCCAACATCGAACGCGCCACCAAGATCAGGGGATTCGATCCCAGGGTCTTCCAGGATGGTATATACATCGTTGAGAAGGCAAGGAGGCCCAAGTAATGTCGGCCAAGAAGGAGATCAACAAGATACAGGACCTCCCCTACTACCGGGAGGAATACACCGCTCAGCTGGCCGATTTGGGCATAAAGGAGATGGACGAGCTCCTGGAGGCCCTGCAGGACGCTGACCGCAAGAAGGTCATCGTGGACGAGCTGGACGGCGTCGGCAACAAGATCGCCGACCACTGGCTCGAGCTGCTCAGCGAAACTGAGGCCGAGACGGAGATCGTCGAGGACGAGGAGAAGGCCGTACCGAAGGTCAAGCCCGTCCTGGACGACACGATCAAGGCCGCCCTGGAGTTCAGGAGCGCCAAGAACGACGCCCGCCCCGCATTCAAGAGGCAGGAGTGGTTCCGGTACCAGAGGCTCGGGGAGAAGTGGAGGAAGCCCAGGGGCATACACTCCAAGATGAGGAGGCACCTCTCCTACCGTCCGCCGGTCGTCTCGATCGGCTTCCGCGGCCCGAAGATGGTGCGCGACTATCACCCCTCCGGATTCCAGGAGGTCATGGTGTACAACCCTGGCCAAGTGGATGCCGTAGACCCCAAGGTGCAAGCGATACGCATAGGCGGCACCGTGGGCGGGAAGAAGAGAATGGCAATCATCGAGAAGGCGGATGAGCTAAGCATCCGCGTATTGAACAGGACGTGAAACAGATGGATCTCAAGAACCAGAAGCGCATGGCGGCCGAAGTCTTGAAATGCGGTGAGAACCGGGTCTGGATAGACCCCAACCGCATCGAGGATGTCGCAGACGCCATAACCCGGGCGGACATAAGGACCGCTATATTATCCGGGTCCATCCGCGCCTTGCCCAAGCAGGGCATCTCCCGAGGTCGGGCCCGCCACCGGCTGGCCCAGAAGGCCAAGGGACGCAGGCGTGGACAGGGCAGCAGGAAGGGTACCTCTACGGCCAGAAGGCCGAAGAAGGAGGCCTGGATCCAGACGATCAGGCCCCTGCGCGCCACGCTGCGTCAGCTGCGGGACGAGGGGACGATCAGCCGGACCGTATACCGCGAATTCTACATGAAGGCCAAGGGCGGCATGTTCAGGAGCAGGAACAACCTGCTCATGCACCTGAAGACCGAAGGCTACCTCAAGGGGGATAACTGATGGCGCAAGGACCGAGATACAAAGTGGCCTTCCGCCGCCGGCGCGAGGGACGCACTGACTACAGACAGAGGCAGAGGCTGCTGAGGGCCAGGGTCCCGCGCGCGGTTGTTCGCGTTTCCCTGCGCCACGTCAGCGTGCAGATCGTGGACTTCGACATCCAGGGCGACCAGGTCCTGGTCACCGCCCACTCCCGCGAACTGCTGGAGATGGGATGGAACAAGGCCACCGGGAACGTTCCCGCCGCGTACCTCACCGGGTACCTGGCCGGGAAGAAGGCCGTGGCCAAGGGAGTCAGCGAGGCCGTGCTCGACATAGGCCTGAGGGTGCCCGCCAAGGGCGCCACGGTGTTCGCCGCCCTGAAGGGCATGGTGGACGCTGGAATGAACATACCCCACGGCAAGGAAGTGCTGCCGACCAAGGAACGCCTGGCCGGAAAGCACATCGGCGACGACGTGGAAAAGATGATCAAGGACATCAAGACCCGCATGGAGGCGAACTGAGATGGATTGGGTACCGAAGACCAGACTGGGAAAGATGGTGCTCAACGGTGAGATAACCACCATGAGCCAGGCTCTGGCCACCAAGCTCCCCCTGCGCGAGGCGGAGATCGTGGACATACTGCTCCCCGACCTGAAGGACGAGGTCATCGACGTGAACATAGTTCAGAGGATGACCGACTCCGGCAGGAGGGTCAAGTTCCGTATCACCTGCGTGGTCGGCAACGGCGACGGGTTCATCGGCATCGGCCGGGCCAAGGGGAAGGAGGTTGGTCCCTCCATCCGCAAGGCCATCGACAACGCCAAGCTGAACATCATCGAGATAAAGCGCGGATGCGGTTCCTGGGAATGCGGATGCGGCACGCCGCACTCGCTCCCGTTCACCGTGGTCGGCAAGTCCGGCTCGGTGGAGGTCTACCTGAAGCCCGCCCCCAGGGGCATATCCCTGGCCGTGGGCGACGTGGCCAAGAGCATATTGAAGCTGGCCGGTGTGAACGACTCCTGGGGCTTCGCCAAGGGGCACACCAAGACCACCGTGAACTATGCGTACGCCACCTACTACGCCTTGAGGAACACCATAGAGATGCGTGTTTCCGAGGAGCAGGAGAAGAGGCAGCACATAATCAGCGGACCGGTGCAGCTGCATGTGGCCGAGAACGCCGCTCCCGGACAGGAGGAGTGAACATGGCATACGCAGCTATACGTGTACGCGGACACTCCGGTGTACGCCACGAGGTTGAGGACACCATGCGCATGCTCCGCCTGACCAGGGCGAACCACTGCGTGATCCTTCCGGAGACGGATGAGATCAAGGGAATGCTGATGAAGGCCAAGGACTACATCACCTGGGGCGAGGTTTCCGAAGAAACGTTAGCCCGCATGATCAAGTTCCGCGGCCGGCTGATGGGCGACAAGCCCATCGACGATGATGTGGTCAAGGACAACACCCCCTTCGGTTCGATCATGGCCCTCGCCAAGGGCATATCCAAAGGCGAGACCAAGTACTCGGAAATGAAGGACGTGAAGCCGCTCTTCCGCCTGAGCCCCCCCAAGAAGGGGTACGAGGGCGTAAAGCGCGGATTCGGGGCCGGGGGCGCCCTGGGCTATCGGGGAGAGGAGATAAACGACCTCATCTCCAGGATGATCTGAAGGTGATATGAATGGTTAGCAGAACCGAGAAGTTCAGAGGCTCCAGGACCCACGGCCGCGGCAAGAAGGCCGGACGTGGCGCCGGAAAGCGCGGCGGAAAGGGCAACGCCGGCTTGCACAAGCACAAGGTCCAGTACATGCTGAAGTACATGCCCGACCATTTCGGCCGGCACGGCTTCAAGCGGCCCCAGAAGATGGTATCCGCAAAGATCACCATGAACGTGGGAGATCTGGAGCAGATACTGGATGTCATGAAGACCCAGGGAACCGCGGTGGAGAAGGACGGTAAGATCACCGTCGACCTCACCGCCTTGGGCATCGACAAGCTGCTGGGGAACGGCCAAGTGAGCACGCCCTTCGAGGTCTTAGTCTCCGAGACGACCGTCTTGGCCAAGGCTAAGGTTGAAGAAGCAGGCGGGCATATCGTGGTGCCAGAGTAAGTATCGCGTGATGCCAATGGCCGATGACCAGAAGAGCAAGCTGTACAAGCTGAAACCCATTACCGACCGCCTCCCGGCGGTCTCCAAACCCGAGGGGCACGTCCATTTCCGGACCAAGATGCTGTGGGTCGTAGTGATACTGGTTTTCTACTTTATCATGACCAACATCTTCTTGTACGGGCTGGACGGCGAGAAGACGGTCGACCTCTTCGCCCAGTACCGTGCCATCCTGGCCGGTGCTCAGGGTTCGCTCATGCATCTGGGCATCGGCCCGATAGTCACCGCCTCGATCATCATGCAGTTGTTCGTGGGGGCCAAGATAATCAAGTTGGACCTCACCAACCGTGATGACAAGGCGGTCTATCAGAGCAGCCAGAAGTTCCTGGTATTAGTGATGATATTGGTGGAGGCGGTTCCCCAGGTGTTCGGGTACCTGGTGCCGTCCGAAGCCTTCATAGGCGGTCTCGACGGCACGTTCGGCGACTCCGGTTTCCTGCGGGGAGAGAACATCGCCAGGCTGATCATAGTGGTCCAGCTGTGCGTTGGCTCGTACCTGGTGTTCCTGATGGACGAGGTTGTGTCCAAATGGGGCATAGGGAGCGGAATATCGTTGTTCATTGCCGCTGGTGTCGCGGAAGCGCTGTTCACCGGCACGCTGAACGCTGAAGGGCTGGATCGAGATCTGCCTTTAAGCAACAGCAACCTGCCGGTCGGAACGATTCCGAAGACCATCTACATACTGACGCACCAATCAGGGTCGGACCTGGTGGGCGGAGGCTATGAACAGATATTGATAGCCAATCCCAATCCGCTCATAGCGCTAGTAGGAACGATAATCATCTTCCTGTTCGTGGCCTACGTCGAATCGGCCCGCATAGAGCTGCCGTTGGCGCACGGAACGGCGAGGGGAGCGCGCGGAAGATATCCGATCAAACTGATCTACGCCTCCAACATCCCGGTCATCCTGATGGCCGCGCTGCTGGCCAACATAAGCATGTTCACCATGCTGTTCTACACGAACGACGCGCTGAGCGGGATACCGTTGCTAGGCGGTAATCCGCTATTGGGCGTCTATCCGGCCGGGGAGAACTACCCCACGTCCGGTCTGGCCTGGTACCTTTCCACGCCGAACGGTGTAGGGGACTGGCTGTTGCCGCTCCTTAACCCGGAAACGTATGGGAGCATGGTGCACGGGCATAGCAGCTGGCAGGTCATAGCTCACGTGCTATTGTACGTGGGAGTGATGGTCGGCGGTTCGATCCTGTTCGCCAAGTTCTGGATCATGACCACCAACATGGGGCCGGAGGCGGTAGCTCGTCAGATCGAGTCCTCCGGACTGCAGATCCCCGGTTTCCGCCGCGACCCCAGGGTGCTCAAGCGCGTGCTGGAGAGATATATCCCCATAGTCACCGTGATATCCGGTGCACTGGTGGGTGGACTGGCCGCGGGAGCTGACCTAATCGGTACGGTCGGTAACGCCAGCGGGACCGGTGTGCTGCTGGCCGTGGGCATCATGATCCAGTTCTACGAAGCGCTGGGACGCGAACAAATGATGGAGATGCACCCCGTGCTGAGGGGATTCTTCGGCGGGGAGTGATGAGACATGGCTGACACTAAGGCTGCCGACCCCAAGGCGACGACCAGCAGGATGCTGCTGATCTTCGTCTTCATCATGGCCATCTTCGTGATGTTCGACAACAACCTCAGGAGCGCCCTCGGAAAGATCGTAGGATATGGCCTGGAGCCCCTCTGGGGCTTCGACGGCTCGTTCCCGGTCGTTTCCCTCTTCATAACCGGCGCGTTCATGACCACCCTGAGCATCGTCGTGAGGCACTTCTTCACCGACTACGTGAAGCAGGCCCGCAGCCAGAAGATCATGAGCGCCTTCAACAAGGAGATGCGAGAGGCCCGCAAGGACAACAACACCTACCGGCTGAAGAAGATGCTCGAGCTGCAGCCGAAGATGATGGAGGAGTCGATGAAGCAGACCACCACCCAGATGAAGCTGATGCCGGTGACCATGCTCATCATCATCCCCATCTTTGCGTGGTTAGCGGTCTTCGTCGGTAACTTGAATAGCGCGGCGATAACCGTCCCGTGGTCCAACTTCGCCGACCTGAACGAGTCGTACGTTCTCCCGGCCTGGGTGTTGCTTTACTCGCTGATCAGCGTCCCGTTCGGGCAATTGCTTTCAAGAGGTCTGAGGTATTACTCCTTCAGGAAGCGGTTGAACGAGTTGAAGGCTGAAGGGCAATGAGGATCACCATCAGCGGAAAGATCGGCAGCGGTAAGACCACGGTCTGCCGCATGCTCGGCGATATCCTGGGATACCGGACGGTCATATCCGGCCACGTGTTCCGGGAGATGGCCAAGGAGCTGAACATGTCCCTGGAGGAGTTCGGCGATCTGGCCGAACAAGACCCCAAGTACGACCGGCTGATCGATGAACGTTTGTTGGACGTGGCCAAGAACGAGGACAACGTAATTCTCGAAGGGCGCCTGGCGGGACAGATGCTCCGCCGGAACGCCATTCCGGCCTTCTGCATTTTTTTAGACGCACCGTTGGAAGTGCGCGTAGAGCGCGTGTCCGGACGTGAAGGCGTCGATATGCAGGCGGCCATGGAGGAGATGCGTTCCCGCGAGGCGAGCGAAGTTCTTAGGTACCGCAAGTTCTATGGAATTGACGTGACCGACCGCTCCATCTACGACATGGTCATCGATACCGGCGGACTTACGCCAGAACAGGTGGTCGAGTCGATAGTATCCCGAATAAGGGGCGATTGAGATGCTGGTCCGGGACAAGGACCCCAGAACGGTGGAACGGGGTAAACGCCCCGAGGACCGCTCCATCCAGGAGCTCCTGGACGGCGGGGTCATAGTTCTAGATAAGGTCCAGGGACCGACCTCTCATCAGGTAACCGCGTGGGTGCGGGACATCCTGGGCGTGGAGAAGATCGGTCACGGCGGTACGTTAGATCCGAACGTCAGCGGCGTGCTGCCGATAGCGTTAGGAAAGGCTATTCGGATGACCGACCTTGTTCTCCGTTCCAACAAGCAGTACGTCTGCCACATGTACCTGCACCGGCCTGTGGCGGAGGAAAAGGTCCGCTCGGTCATCGAGACGTTCATCGGTTCCATTTACCAGACGCCACCGGTCCGCTCGGCGGTCAAGGTCGCCATGCGCATACGCAAGGTGCATTCCATCGATATCCTGGAGATATCCGGCCGGGACGTGCTGTTCAAGGTGGACTGCGACGCCGGGACGTACATCCGCACGCTATGCGTGGATATCGGTGATGCCTTGGGCGTCGGGGCCAACATGAAGGCGCTGCGCCGCACTCGTTCCGGAGCAATGACCGAAGATGAAGCGGTAACTATGCAGGACCTCAAGGACGCCGTGGTGGAGTGGAAGAACGGCGATGAGAAGTGGCTGCGGAGCATCATAAGGCCGATGGAGGCGCTTCTGGAACCGCTGCCGAAGGTCATCGTCAAGGACAATGCCGTGGACGCTGTATCGCACGGCGCGGACCTCAACGCCCCAGGCGTGGTCTCCTTGGATGAGAACGTGGAGAAAGGTGCGCCTGTCGCGCTCTTCACCGTCAAAGGCGAGGCTTTGGGGTTAGGGACGGCCAACATGTCCGCCCGGGACATGTACAAGGCCTACAAGGGAAAGGCCGTGAAGACGGTCAGAGTGTTCCTGCCTGAAGGGACCTATCCAAGAATGTGGGGCGCTCAGCAGTAGCATCCCAGATTGGTCTGACCTTTCTTTTCTTTCTTCAAAGGAATCGCAGTTATTCCCAACCGCTTCTGGATCTCGTGCGCCAGCATGTCCTCGGAGCCATGGTTGGTGTATACCAAAGATGGAGAGCACTTATCCACGAAATCGATTATCTCGTAGAAGTCGGCGTGATCCGAGTAGGCGAAACCCTGGTCCATGCCCCAGCCCATTTTTCCCATGGACCGCCCTCTGGTGTCCAGGCACCAACCGGAGACGTCAGCGGAGCGCTTCTTCTTGAGAACGCTCAAACCGTTCTCGCCCCACGCGCCCGGGCTGATGACCAACTGCGGTTCGCAATCCATAGGATCAAAGGGAACGTAGTCGAAC
The DNA here is from genome assembly GCA_041304605.1 of Methanomassiliicoccales archaeon. Classification (GTDB taxonomy): domain Archaea; phylum Thermoplasmatota; class Thermoplasmata; order Methanomassiliicoccales; family UBA472; genus UBA472. Next base: position 1,913 of record JBFYNB010000019.1, on the reverse strand, counting down.
TTTAGGTCGTCCGATTCGAGCATGCGAGTTGTGTCTAGTACGGACCCGTGCAAGCGGGGCTGGAAGTCCCTGAGCATGGTGATGAGCTCCTGGGACTTGCCTAGCGGATAAGCGTGCAGCACGGCCGAGTATCCCTGATTCAGAATGTCTTCCACCCAGTCGTGTATAACCTTAATCATTTCCCGGCGGTCCGGGAACTTGTAGCGAGGATTCCCATATGTGGCCTCGACGATAAGCACGTCGCATTTCCGCGGCCGGGCACCCTCGATGTCCAGGCGGTCCTGCGGGCAGAAATCTCCGGTGTACAGGACCTTCTGGCCGGCGTCCAGCAGGAACATGTTCGAGCCGAGTATGTGCCCAGCTCCGCTGGCCTTGACCAGTGTGCTGCTGCCCATCTCAACGCTCTCCAGGAACGTCTTGGACTTCTTGCTCTTCACCCTTCCTCGCATGCAGCGCAGGGTGATGTCCGAGCAATGGATCGGGCCGCCAACGAAGCTCGATGGCATATGATCGGAATGGGCGTGGGAGATGCAGCATATGGCCTCCTCGGAAACCTTGCGCGGATCGAGGAAGAACTTGGCATCACCGCAAGTGACCTCGATACCGTTGCCTAATTGAACGGAAGGCCCATCCCTTTCCATTATGCGTGGAATGCAGCCTCGGCTATTTACCTATAGCGAAGCGGCCTTCGAAAGTGCCATCTAATCTACCTAACTTTGCGTCCCGGCTGTCAATAGGTGAGCATGATCACGACCAGTACGGTCAAGATCACCAACCCGATGCCCAGGATGTACCCGAACATCTTCTTGCGCCGGACCTGGCGTTCGTACGGATATGACATCGCATCACTCCTCCATATTTATTGATTTGATGTAGATATAGATGTTGCTCCGAGCTGTGATGGGCACCCATTGCGTTTCTTACAGTACTGCTCATCAAGACTGTAGAACATGAACGGAGAACATAGGTGCTATTGAAATCCTCATTTTCACCCACCTCCCCCTGTCAGTCCTTTATACCCTCAAGGCGAAGTTGGTACGGTTAGCAGATGTACCGCTCCATGCCCGAGATGGTGACCGAACCGCTGGTCCATGATTTCCATTCTGTAACAGATGGAATGCTGGCCACCACCGCCATACCCCCGGTGGACGAACTGCTCGGAGGGTTGGAACCAGGAACGGTCACCACCATCGACAGTTCCGACAAGCTGCTGTTCAACCTGGTCAACATGCTGAGCGTGAACTTCGTTCGCGAATGGCATCGCGACGTGATCTGGGTGGACGGCGGGAACTCGGTTAATCCATACGACCTCACGTACGTGTGCAAGCGCTTCCGGCTGCGTCCGGAGGAGGTGCTGAACAGCATCAGCGTGTCCCGGGCCTTCACCGCCTACCAGATGTCCACCTTGGTCGAGGAGTCCCTGGAGGAGGAGCTTTGCCGCAGCAAGGGCGGCATGGTGGTGGTGTCCTGCTACCCGGACCTCTTCCAGGACGCGGACATGGACTGGGAGGAGTCGTTGAAGCTCATGGAGAGAGGCATGGGCAAGCTGCGTTCGCTGACCGCAAAGCACCGCACCGTGAGCGTGGTCACGAACTACGGTCTAGCGAAGCTGATGTATCGCAAAGGATTGCGTTCCTTATTCTATGAGAAGGTGGACCGGGTGGTCAGTGTGGAGCACCGCTCCGGCTACGTGCGCATCTCATTGCCGAGGGAAGAGAAGGAGATCATGTACCGGCCGGTCCCGCCGAACCAGACCACTTTGGACGAGTACCGGAGGCGGTTCTGATGGGCCGCACCGTACCGACGTACCGCATGGCCTCGGAATCTCTCTTCCAGAGCTGGAGCGATTTCCGACGCGCCCTTCCACAGGAGGACCGCGAGGCGTTCGACCGCCTTTCGGACAAGGTCCGGCT
>JBFYNB010000018.1:0-21857 GCA_041304605.1 Methanomassiliicoccales archaeon | reverse complement strand
CTTGGTACGTACGATAGGTCTTCCGACGATGTCGTCCAGGACCATCGAGGCGTCCACCGGGGCGGCCATGTCCTTGACCTGCAGTAGCGAGGCGAACAAGGCGAGAAGACGGTCCCCGCTCACGTAGCGGCCGTCCTCGCCCACCGCCACCATGCGGTCCCCGTCCCCGTCGTGGGCGATGCCCACTACGCCTTTGGTCCTGCACAGTGACATCAGGTCCTTGAGGTTGGTCTCGGACGGTTCCGACGGTCGACCAGGGAAGCGCCCGTCCGGATGGGCGTTCAAGGCCACCACATCGCAGCCCAGGTCCCGGAACAGACGGGGGCTCACCGGGCCGGTGGCCCCGCAACCGCAATCTAGAACGATGGAACGCTCGACCGGTCCCACCTCTTCCATGATGGTCAGGATGTGCTCGTCGATGGCTCCTTCCCATGGACGTTCCGAGAACATATCGTCCCAGGAGGCCTTCCTGCCCCCGTCCGCGATCAGCCTCTCCACCTCCTCGGTCTGCTCCCCGTCGAAGGCGCTGCCGTCCTGGTTCCACATCTTGACCCCGTTGTACTCCGGGGGGTTGTGGGAGGCGGTGACCATAAGGCCGCAATCAAAATGGGATGCCGCGCAGGCCAGCGTCGGCGTGGGCACCAATCCCGCCCTATACGGTTCGGCGCCTGCCTCTATGAGCCCGGCTATGAGGGCGTTCACCAGAAGATCTCCGCTGGTCCTAGGGTCCTTTCCGACGACGACAGTTCCGAAAGTGCTTCCCACCGCCCTGCCGATGCGCACGCCAAGCTCGGCGTCTATGTCCATCCCTATCAGACCGCGTATGCCGGAGGAACCGAAGAGGCCCATGTTATCCGCAGGTTATCCCTGCTAAGGCATTTAATCCCTGTCATTCCAGACAGTGCCAGTCATCCGGCCAGCATTGTTTCGGCATAGCTTCCTTGGGGATAAAAATCTGGGTGCGGAGGGGGGTTAACGGCCTATACTATATAAGAAGAATAAGAGCTGGTCAATGTCCTTTATGCGATAAATATTATATATAGAATATTTCCATTACTTACTGGATAACAGGCCAGATTGGTCGATTATCGCGGAGGTCGTTCCATGGTGATGGAGAAAATTAATTTAGACAAGGCCAAGGACATCGCGAAGAAGAAGGGTCTCAAGCCGGGCCGCGTAAAGGGCACTAACGGAGTTCAGTTCACAAAGGGCAACAACGCGAGGCTGGAGATCGTATCCTGGGAGGAGTTCGAGAAGACCCTCACCAAGAGAGGTCTCGCGGTGTTCGAGAGCGGCGGCTGGATGAAGATAATGAAGAAGACCAAGTAAGGTCTCCTTTTCAACCCAGTCAAACCCCTTACATTCCTTTTATCGTTTCTCAGCCTTCTATGTTGTTCAGCACCACCGTGAGGTCCTTTCCGTAGGCCTTCTTGAACGCCTTGCGGTCCTCCTCCATGCGCCACATCTCCAGCTGGGGGTCTCCGCTGGCGGTGATCATCAGCTTCACTGAACGTTTGGTCACCTTGTTGAAACGCACGTTCTGCACCAGGTTGGAGTGTGAACGGTCCAGGCTCTCGGCCATTCGCAACAGCGTGGATAAACGGATCAGCACCTGCTGGTCCTTCTCGTCCAGTTCGCGCAGGTCGGCCGCCCTCATCTTCGGCGTGCGTTTGCGATGGTACTTGGCGATGTTGGCGATGAGCAGCACCTCGCGGTTGGAGAATCCCAGCAGCTCGGCGTGGCAGATTATGTAGTGCGAATGCAGATGATGATCGTTGAAGGAGATGAAATCGCCCACGTCATGCAGGAAGGCCGCGTGGTTCAGCATCTCCCGCTCCTTCTTGCCCAGGGTGTGCAGCCCCTTCTTCGTGGCGCTATCGAAGAGCTCCAGAGCGATGGAGGTCACCCGGCGGGCGTGCTCCTCGTCTATGGAGCAAGCTCGGCCTAGTTGTATCACGCTGCGTTCGCGCACGGAAAGCTCGCGGAAGCCCGGGAACTCCTCCAGCCCGCCGAGGTAGTCCTGCAGCATGCCGTCCCGCATGCTTCGCTGACTCACGGCTATCTCGCTTAGCTTCAGCTCGTCCATGACCGTTTCCAGGACCATCGCCCCGGCCACGATTATGTCCGCCCTCTCCGGGTTCATCCCGGGCACCTTGCGCCGGGCGGCGAGGTCCAACGACGCCAGTTGAGGTATCAGCTTCCTCAGCTGCGAGTACCTGATCACCCCGGGGCGCGAGCTGCTGTCCTGGCGCAGCAATATCTCGCCAAGGTTCACTATGGTCCCGGAGCTGCCGAAGGCCAGGGACACCTTGCTCTGCAATATCTCCTTCTTCGCCCGGACCAGCGAGCTCTTCACGTACTTGCGCATCTTGACCAACGCATCGTCCGGGATCGGCGCCTCCGGCTTCTTCACGAACATGGTGGTGAGGCGGATGGCTCCCACCTTCAGACTTTCCAGATAGGAATACTCGTTCTGATCGCCCAGGGCCAGCTCGGTGCTGCCCCCGCCGATGTCCAGGAACATGGCTATCTTGCGGCCTATGTGGTGTCCGCTCGACACGCCCAGATAGATCAGCCTGGCCTCCTCCATTCCCGAGATGATCTGCAGCTCCAGGCCGGTGGCCTCCTTCACTCTGTCGACCAGCTCGGAGCGGTTGGACGCCTCCCTGGTCGCCGAAGTGGCCATGGCCACGAACTCCGTCGCCCCGTACGTCCGGGAGAGGTCGCAGAAGTTCTTGGTCACCCGGACGGCCCGCTCCATGGCGCTCTCCAGCAGCAGTCCGTCCGAGAACTCCTGCTCGCCCAACCTTACCATCTCCTTCTGCTCGCTGATCACCGTGAAGGAGCGGTTGGGGTTGATGCGCACCACAAGCAGCCGTACGGAGTTGGTGCCGACGTCCAGGAACGCCACGACCTTTCCTTTTTCCGGTTCAACCATCGACGGTCACCTCCCGGCCGAAAGCGCGAACGAACTGCCCAGATTTCAGCGAACCCCACTCCTTCTCCGATGAGAGGTCGCCTTGTCCGTAGATGAAGACCCTAACGGCCTTCCTGCCCACGGTCACCTCCAATCCTCCCACCAGGGAGGCGTGGCGGCGGTCCAGTCCGTCCGCCAGGGCCAGTAAGGCCGAGATCTTGGTCACCCTCTTCCGCTCCGATTGGGTCAGTCCCTTGAACACCCTGTCGTCTCGGCGCGGAGAGCGCATGCCGTGATAGCGGGCGATGCAGGCCAGCATCCTTTTCTCCACTTCCTCCAGGGGCAGGTCCGCCTTCATAACGATGTCCAGGGCCCTTCTCTGATGCCCCTCCGCCCCTTCGCTTATCCCAACGTCGTGCACCATGGCCGCCATCTCCAGGAGCTCGCGGTCCTTGGGGTCGAGACGGTGCAGTCCTCGGGTGTTGTCGAACATCAATGCCGCGAGCGTTCTCACCTGCTCAGCGTGCGGACGGTCTATATGGAATTGTTCCGCCCAGGTCCCGGCGTCCCTGACCTTGTCCGCCGTCCGCCCGTCCTCCACGTCCTTGGGCAGGTCCTTGAAGCCCTGGGCCCGCAGTTCGTCGGCGGCGCCTTTAGCGTCGTAGGGAACCCTGATGATCTCGGCGCTCATGGACGGAAAGTCCAGCAGAGCGTACGAAGCGTCAGCTCCGTCCCGAGGGCGTCCCACGCTTCCCGGATTGATGAACACTGTTCCAACGCACTCCCGGACCATCGGGACGTGCGAATGACCGGTTACGATCACGTCCGCCCGGCTCTCCTCGGCCAGATATCTCAGCCTGGTCTCAGGGGTGCATGGGGTCAGTTTCTCCGCCTCCTGTCCCGGGGAGGCGTGGGTGACCAGCACGGTCCGGCCGCAGATGTCCAGGCGCAGCTCGTCCGGCAAAGATCCTAACCAATCCAGTTCGTCCTTTCCGAGCATCTCCGTCGCCATCTCCCACTGGCGGTCCCTGACCTTCTTGCCCGAGGCGATCTTTAACGCCGTTCTGTCTATGTTGCCGATGACGTTCAGAACGTCCTTGTCCTTCAGCAGCTGGATGGTCTCCACGGGATGAGGGAGGCCTACCGCGTCCCCGGCGTTGAGGAAGGCCGTCGCACCTTGAGCCCGGGCGTGCTCCATCACCGCTCGAAGGGCGGAGGCGTTCCCGTGCACGTCCGATATCAGGGCCACCTTGACCGGGCAGGCTTTGACCAACGGACGGCCTTTGAGATCGTCCAGCAGCCGGAACAGGAAGCGCTCCTGCAGAATGGCGAACCATTGCTCGACCAGCTTCGCGTGCAGTTCTCTCCTTCTTGACCCGAACGTGCTCTCGAGGCGGTCAATGGCCTTGATGGCGCTGGGCGCTTCGTCCCGCAGCCCGGGCAACCGCTGCAGCCAGACGTCGCAATCGTGCAGCTCGCCAACCGTATCCTGCAGCTTCTTGAGGGCCTTCAGAGCATCATCCAGTCCGTCCGGGTAAGCGTCCCGGAAGGCCTCGAGCGCATAACGCAGATGTTTCCCGGCGATGCGCAGGGCGTGATGTCCCTGCCAATCCTCGTACACCGGAACGGAATGGGAATGCTCCATCATCTCCTCGACGGCCACCGCGGCGTGCGCGAAGGCGTACGGATAGAGGACGGACGGATCGCCCTTCCACTCCGTTGGAACGGCAAGTTCCTCTCTCATCTCCGGGAAAGGGCCCTCGCCGACGACGGTGTCCATCAGCGCAACGATGTCCGGCTGCAGTGACGTGCGTCGGCATCTGAGCATCTCGATGACGAGCGCCAGGCCGACCGCTTCCTCCCCTTCCCAGCTTTTTCCGATGGAGCCGAGCAGGTCCATCTGCACGTCCAGGTCCCTTGCCTCGCCCAGCGAGGCGGTGACCTGTTTGACCGCCTTGCGCCACTTCTTCTCTTTCTTACCTTTGAAGCATTCTCCAAAGATGCGCAGCGCGGAGCGCAGTCGCCGGGAGGCCACGCGCATTCGGTGCACATATTCGATGTCCTCCCCGATCCGCACTCCCTCGACCTCGGCCAGGAGCGCTTCCAGCCTCTTTGCGGTAACCATCCGTCCATAGGCGCACAGGTCCTCAGGCAATCTCATTCCTCCCTGTGCCACGAACCGCGGTTCTTGATCAACCAGGCCTGAGAGTCGATCTTCTCCTCACCCTTGATGGTCTTCCTTTTAACGTAGGTGCCGTCGGGCAGCATATCGCGGGACTTGACGTTGTCCTTCAGATGTATGGGCAGTATCTCGTCCACCAGCCGCCGGCGGTACTGCTCGTCCAGCACGGGGAAGAGCACCTCCACCCTCCTTTTGAGGTTGCGTGGCATCATGTCCGAGCTGCCCAGGAACACCTCCTCCGCCCCGCCGTTGCGGAAGTAGTAGATGCGGGCGTGCTCCAGGAAGCGCCCGACGATGCTGTTCACCTTGATGTTCTCACTAAGCCCCTTCACGCCTGGGCGCAGGGCACACAGCCCGCGCACGTTCAGATCTATGCGGACGCCTTCCTGGGAGGCCCGGTACAGCGCTTGGATGATGTCCGGGTCCAGCAGACCGTTCAGTTTGAATGCAAGGTATCCGTCCCCATGTTCCCTTTGCCTCACGGCCTCGCGGTCGATGCGGGAGATCATATCCTTCTTCAGTGAGACCGGGGCCACCAGCAGCCTGCGGTAGGAGTCCTTGTGCGAATAGCCAGTGAGATAATTGAACAGGTCGGCCACGTCCGCCCCGATGTCCGGGTCGGCGGTGAGGTATCCGATGTCGCCGTATATGCGGGACGTCTGCGCGTTATAGTTACCGGAGCTCATGTGACTGTAACGCACGATGCTGTCGCCCTTCTTCCGAACGACGAGAAGCAGCTTGGCATGCACCTTCAGGTCCAGAAGGCCATAGACCACGTGGACCCCGGCGTTCTCCAAGGCCCTAGCCCAGACTATGTTGTTCTCCTCGTCGAAGCGCGCTTTGAGCTCCACCACCGCCGCCACCGCCTTGCCGTTCTCCCTAGCTTCCATGAGAGCTTCGATGATCGGGGAGTGCTTGTCGATGCGGTACAGAGTGATCTTGATGGCCAATACCTGGGGGTCGTTGGCCGCCTGCTTCAGGAAGGTGACCATAGGTACGAAGGAATCGTAAGGATGATAGAAGAGCCGATCGCGATGCTCCACCGCGGTCATCAGCGACTTCTCGGGCACCAGGTCCGCCGGCACGTGGGGAAGGAACGGTGGGTCCTTCAGGTCCGGGCGGTTCAGGGACATCAGGTCCCAGAGCCCGACCAAGGAGAGCGGAGCGTGGGAGCGGAACACCATCAGCGGGTGGAGCCCCAATTTCGTGGCGAAGAGGTCGACGAGCTTATCCGGCATGTCGTTGTCCACCTCCAGGCGGATAGGTGAACCCACGCGCCTGGTCTCCACACTTTCCTCGACGGCGGTAAGGAGGTCCTCCGCCTCGTCGGTGGTTATCTCGATATCGGCATCGCGGGTGATGCGGAACACGTGCACGTCCCGCACCTTCATTCCCGGAAACAGCAGATCGAGGTTATCGGCCACCAGGTCCTCCATCAGAACGAAGTCCTGTTGCTTCCCCGGAGCGCTTCCGGGGATGGGAACGAAGCGTGGGAACAGGCTCAGGGGGACCTTCACCCGGGCGTAGCGGTCCCCTCTCTGGGGGTGCCTCACGCTGACGGCCAGGTTGATGCTCAGGTTGGATATGAACGGGAAAGGTTGATTGAAGTCCAAGGCCAATGGGGTCAAGGCCGGGAATATCATCCGCTCGAAGAAATCGCGCAATACTTGGCGCTTGTCCGGCTCCAGGTCCTTCACGTTCTGGATGTTTATGCCCGCAGTCCTCAGCTTGGGCTGGAGGTCTTCATACCACAACTTGCCGTGCGCTTCCAGCAACGGCAGAAGTTCCTCGCTGATGGTCTCCAGCTGCTCCAGCGGCGTCAGTCCGTCCGGCGGTGCCTCCAGGGCGCCCTTTTTCAGCTGACTCTTCAGCCCGGACACCCGGACCATGAAGAACTCGTCCAGGTTGCTGCCGCAGATGGCCAGGAACTTTACCCGCTCCAATAGGGGATGGGCGGTGTCCTGCGCCTCTTCTAGTATTCTCTTGTGGAACCGCACCCAGCTGATCTCCCGGTTAATGAACGGCGAGTCCCCGGACTGCTTCTTGGACCTGCTGTTGCGGGCACTGGTCTTACGGTCTGCGCTGCTCTTGCGGGCGGGCATGGGCGTCCTTATAACATCCCACCTCCAGTATATATGAGGTTACCGTCCAGTCCATACGTTCGTGAATATCACAACATGTACTGGTACGGTCCATTTTTTTATAGTCAGGGATCGGTCGCTTCCGGCATGGCCGAGCTGATCCGTCCAGGGGAGAGGGACGAGGACCGCCACGACCGGACCAGGCTCATTCCCTGGGTGGACATGGAAAGGGTGCGTTCCTGCAAAATGCTCGTCGTCGGAGCGGGTGCCCTGGGGAACGAGGCGGTAAAGGACCTGGCGCTGTTCGGCTTCCGCCGCGTGGACGTTCTGGACATGGATACCGTCGTGCGGTCCAACCTGAGCCGCTGCGTGCTGTTCCGGGAAGGCGATCAATCATCCGGGAAAGGGAAAGCGTCATTGGTCGCGGAGAGGGTCGGGGAGCTAGATCCGGAGATGGATATCAGGGCCATCGAGGGAAAGGTGCAGGCCCTGGGTCCGGAGGAGATGAAACGTTACGACGTGATCCTGGGGTGCCTGGACAATGTGGCGGCCCGTTTGCACCTGAACGCCAACTCATATCACGCTCGGGTGCCTTACGTGGACGGAGGCACGGACGGGTTCCGGGGAAGGGTGCAGGCGGTGGTGCCACCGTTGACGCCGTGCCTGCAGTGCGGCATGAACCGCAGCCACTTCAAGGTCATGGAACGCCGCTTCAGCTGTACCGGCCAGGACACTGTGTTCTACCAGCCGAAGATGGCGGCGGAGATAACCACCACCAGCGTCATAGCCGCGGTCCAGGTGCGGGAGGCGGTGAAGATCCTCTCCGGAAGAACGGCGATCGCGCACGTAATGCACTATGACGGTCTGGCGGGAACGAGCGAAGTCTACTCGATCGACATCGACCCAGGCTGTCCTATCCATCCTGCGTCCAAATTATCATAATACTGACTCTAATGGAAAGGATTATACCTACTTCCCAGGGATTGACCGGGGCGATAAAATGGTGGTAAGGGTAAGGGTCAGGAACGCGGAGACCGGTGCCACGGTCGACATGGAGCTGGAGATGGAGAACACCGTGGAGGAGATCATCGAGGGCGTCTCGGCCTATTGGGAGAAGGACCCGGGCGCCTATGTCATCCGCAAAGGCCGGCGCTTGTTGCGCGGTCAGCAGAAGGTACAGGAGCTGGATGTCCAGGCCAACGAGGAACTGGAGCTGATCCCCGACCCCGAGGGCGGGAACAGATGACCCTGCCCCTGGAGATACTTTACATAAGATTGAGGAACGAGCTGGAAGCCTGCCATCACAACCTCCCCAAGGACTTCGATTACAGCGAAAAGCATCTGACGACGTTCCCGCTGAAGGTGGAGGTGGCCATGGAAGGGATTCCCGGCCCGGTCATGGAGAACGGAAAGCTCGGTTACCGTTACAGCCACCGGCTCGAGCTGATAATCGGAAGAGAATATCCGTTCGAGAAGCCGCTGGTGATCTGGAAAACGCCGATATTCCATCCCAACATCATGTTGCCCGAGGATGGCGGTCACGTCTGCATCAAGCTCCTCTCGGAGTGGTCCTTCAATTCCACGTTATTCAATTTCATCAAGGGGCTGGAGTCCCTGCTCATCTCGCCGAACGGCAACAGCCCGTTCGGCACCGACACCTGCACCGCTGCCGCCCAGTACTTCAACTCCTCTCCCCGTCGTACACCGCCAGTGATCATCACCCCCGCTCCCAAGGTGGTGCGCCGTTGAAGAGGGCCCCGGTCATCCTCGGCGGTAAGGACCTGGAGGTGGAGGAGATGCTTCCTCCGGCCGAAGAGAGAACGCTGCCGCACAAGTGGCTGCCCAAAGAGGCCATGTCGCTCTACACGGACAGCAAGGGGGCGGAGATGTACCTGTTCAAGACCGCCGAGGAGAAGGTGCGCAATCACGCCCTCTCCCAGGTGAAGGCGGGGCTGGAGGTCATGGGCTTCCTGCTCGGTGAGGTGTTCACCCATCAGGGCGTGGAGTATACGGTGGTCCGTGATGTCGCGACCACCGATCTGGAAGCGACGTCCGTAAGCGTCAGATTCGATCCGGAAGGCTTCGAATCACTGTTCGCCTCCCTGGAATGCGCCCGGTTCCGGTACGTACTGGTGGGATGGTATCATTCTCACCCAGGCCATGGCTGTTTCCTTTCCTCTACGGATGTTTCGACCCAGAAGGGTATGTTCGACAAGCCATACCATACCGCCCTGGTGGTCGATCCGATCCGCAAGGAGATGGACGCCTTCTGCCTTTCCAACGGAGAAGTTCGGCGCAGAAAGTTCTTGGTGTACTGGGACGAGTTCCAGAATCCCTACTACGGGGAGAGCGTTCGTCCCCGGAAGATAAGGATGTGATCAGACCCAGATGGCGTGCCTTCGCCTTAGCGAGGCCTCGTCCTGGTTCAGCTTGGCCATCAGTAGCGGCACCATGGAGTCCATCATCATCATGCTGGACGCCTCGAATATCGTTCCCAGCGGGGCGTTCCTCTTCTTCTGCTCGTCCCTCGGTTGCACAAGCTCCATGACGATATTGCTCGCGATGCCCAGCTTCGAGTGGGCGCTGCCGGTGATGCTGATCACCACCGCTCCTAAACGACGTACTATGTTGGCGGTCTGCACCGCGGACATGGTCTCCCCGGTGTTGGAGATGATGAGCACGACATGCCCCTTCTCCACGATTGGGGTCGTAGTATCTCCGACGAAATGAACGTTGAGGCCGATCTGCACCAGGCGGGCGGCGAACGCCTCTCCGACCAGTCCGGAGCGTCCGACCCCGTAAATGAATATCTTGGGTGCGGCGGCGAGGGTGGCTACGATATCATCTATTATTGTCTCGTCGACCTTTTCGATGGTCCGCCTGACCTCATCCAGAATGTAGGCGGTGGTCTCCTTCAATCCTCATCCTCGTCCTTGGCGCCCTTGCCCTTCTTGACCTTGATGTCCTTGGTAACCCTCTTGGTCATGACCCTTTCGTAAATGACCTTCATGTACATGGCGTCATGCTCCAAGAGCGGAGAGCTAGATATGATGGTGGCATTAATGTTGGCATCGGCCAGGTATTCGGCCATCGGCTCGAAGCGCAGATCGCCCTTCTTGATCGGGGTGACCCTTCTCTCGTTGCCGCCCTCATGCTCAACTCCGGAGAAGTGAGTGTAATGCAAGCCCCCGACGTAGCTGCTGACCTTGTCAAAGACCTCAGCGAAGTCCTCTGGCTCCCGCAGCATTCCGTTGTTTCGGGCGTGCAGATGAGCGAAATTGACCACTGGTGACAGGCGATCGAACTTGTCGCACAGTTCTATGATCTCGTCCAAACCCCCAAAAACCTCCTTGCGTCCGGAGGTCTCCAAACCCAATCTGGGCGTGAGCTTGTTCTTCTCCCACCAGGTGACTATTTCCTCCAAACGGTCGGAAATGTTCTCAGTGGCCTCGCGGCGGCTGATGTTACCGTAAAGTCCCATATGAGTGACGACCATGTTGCCGCCCATGGCCTGGGTCATGAGCCCGGCCCAGCGTATGGAGTCCATGCTCTTCTTGGTGAGATCGCCCTCGCCGGCCAGATCTATGTAGTATGGGGTGTGCATGGACAGCTCCACGTCGAGCTCGCTTCCCATGACCCCCAGTTTCTGCAGTTCGTCGAAGTTGTGGGCGAGCCCGGAGGAGAGGCTGATAAGGACGTCATCCTCCTTGATCTTCTCGTCCAGATTGGTTATCTGAACGTCCTTCTTACCCTTCTTACGGTGGATCTCCACCACCAGGTCGCCGTCGAGCTGGCGAGGTGTTAAGCCGATCTCCTCATCGTCAGGGGACCGCGGCGTCACGTTCACCCTTACCATCTGCACCTCCATGGCGTTTAGGCCGAGGCCGTGAACATCCTCGATACCGTCCTTCAAAGTGCGACCCTTACAAGAAAGTGGAATACCAGCTGGACCAAAGCGAATCATCTAAAACCCCGAGCAAACTATACGATATGTCCCATGAGATATATAAGGGCTATCAAAAATTAATTTAAATGCGTTAATATTATAGTGTACATCGTTCAATGCCCGACTTGGCGATGACCATGATACCGGCACCTTATGGGTGCTATTAGGATATCCCTGCTCCTAAGCCAGTGGTCCGTAGCGGGCCTCTCTTCAGGCCTCGATTGGATGGCAAAGGTATTTAATACCCCTCCATATTAGAGGGGCTTACCAATGTCGGGAGAGTCAGAACATGGCACATGCAAAGACTGACCCCAATCTCTTGACCCTCATATCCGCCCTGAAGGCGGAGTCGAGGTCCAGCGGTGCGGGGATCTGGCGAGACATTGCTCTAAGATTGGAAAAGGCCAAGGCCAATTGGGCCGAGGTCAATCTGAGCAAGATCGAGCGATACGCCTCCGAGGGCGACGTAATAGTCGTACCAGGAAAGGTGTTGGGGTCTGGAGCGATCAACAAGAAAGTGACCGTAGCCGCCTACGGGTTCTCCGAGTCCGCCAAGATGAAGATCGAGGCCGCCGGGGGCAAGAACTTGACCATCATGGAGCTGGTCAAGGAGATGCCCCAGGGAACTGGCGTGAAGATAATGAGGTGAGCAGATGGTTGCAATCATAGACGCTGAGAACCACATCGCAGGAAGACTTGCTACCGTAATAGCCAAGAGGCTTCTGAAGGGCGAGGAGATAGTCGTCGTCAACGCCGAGAAGATCATAATCACCGGCGAGCGCGACTCCGTACTTGCCTCTTACAAGCAGAAGAAGGACCTGGGTAACGTCAAGAGCGGCCCGTTCTTCCCCCGCCGCGCCGACCTCATAATGAAGAGGACCGTCCGCGGGATGCTTCCTTGGAAGACCACCTCCGGCAGGGAGGCCTACAGGAGACTGAAGGTCTACGTGGGCGTACCGAAGGAGTTCGTCGACATGCAGAAGGAGAAGGTCGACGTAGCGATCAAGACCGGGCTGACCCAATACGTCACGATCGGTCAGATAGCTGAATACCTGGGCTCGAGGGTGAAGTGATATGTCCGAAGTTGTCAACACCAGTGGTAAGAGGAAGACGGCGGTGGCCCGCGCGGTCGCCCGCGAGGGAACCGGCAAGGTGCGCATCAACAGCGTGCCGCTGGACATCGTCACCCCCGAACTGGCTAGGCTGAAGATGGCCGAGCCTTTGACCTTGGTGCCTGAGAAGGCCGCCAAGATCGACATCGACGTCAGCGTGGCCGGTGGAGGCGTAATGGGTCAGGCGGAAGCCACCCGAACCGCCATCGCCAAGGCCATCGTGGAGTTCTTCCACGACGAGGAGCTGAAGCTGGCCTTCAAGCACTTTGACAGGTCCCTGCTGATCAGCGACGTTCGCCGCAAGCTCCCGAAGAAGCCGCTGGGTCGTGGCGCCAGGAAGAAGAGGCAGAAATCGTACAGGTGAGCAGAAATGATAATACCGGTAAGATGTTTCACGTGCGGCAAGGTGGTAGGAAGCTCCTACCAGACCTTCGTCAAGAGGGTGCAGATGGGGGAGAACCCCCAGGAAGTGCTGGACGATCTGGACATCAAACGGTACTGCTGCCGCCGTATGATAATCTCCCACTCGGACCTGCTCGGTGAGCTGATCCCCCTGGGTTAAACCATTTATCACCCCTTTACAATGGGTCTGTGGGGTAGCTTGGAATCCTTCCTGCTTGGGGTGCAGGTGACTCCGATTCAAATTCGGACAGACCCACCACTTTTCCTTTTCAAAGGCAACCGTTGGTGAGATATCTATGTCATATCTCGATGACGCAAAATCATATCTGGTCATTGGTCGGAAAGAGTTGCCCGGCCTGATGTTCTGCGCCTTGGTGGCTTTATTATCATACATAATCACACGCGGGGTCCTGATGGATGGTGGGCCGCGGGTCCTGGATGCCGCTCTCTTTGAGAACGACCCCCTCTTCTCCACTCTCTTCAAGGTCGGCCCGATCGTACTGGCCCTCCTGATCGGCCTTCTGGTCAACCTTTCTCCACTGAACCCGGGCGGGGCGTACGCCGGCCGCTTCCTGCTGCGACTGGCGATAGTGCTCATGGGCGCGCGAGTTACTGTGGACGTTTTATCCAAAGCATCCCCGGTCGGGATCGTGATCATCCTGGTGGTCATGGCCTTCACGATATGGCTCTCCCTGTTCATCGGAAAAAGGACGCGGCTGGAGAAGGACGCCGCGGCCCTGATCGGCACCGGCAACAGCATCTGCGGCGTTTCCGCATGTCTAAGCGTCGCGCCGGTCATCGACGCCAAGGCGCACAACACGCACGCGGTGATCGGGGTCATCAGCGTCCTTGGCCTGATCGGGGTGTTCGTCGTTCCCTGGCTGGCGTCCATCGCCGGGCTGAGCGCCGCCCAGGCCGAGGTGCTGATCGGCGGCTCCCTGCACGAGGTCGGGAACGTCATCCCGGCGGCCGACCTGTACCATAATGCTCTGGGCGGCGAGGACGTAGCCTCCCTGGTGCTGGCCTACAAGATGATCCGGGTCGCCATGCTGGTCGTGGTGGCCTACGTCCTGGCGAAGCTCTTCCAGAACGACGGCAGGACCTCCGGAACAAGGATGCCCGGCTTCCTCATAGCCTTCGTCGTCGTGGCTTTCCTGATGTCGCTCCTAATATACGCCCTCCCGGAACTGGGCGGGGATGTCCGTTCGGCGGTCGTATCGTCCTCAACATCCTTGCTCACCGTGGCCATGGCCGGGGTCGGTCTTTCCATGGACCTTCGCCAGACGGTTAGAGTGGGTCGTAAGCTGATGCCCGTGGCCGCGCTGGTCTGGATGGTCCAGCTGGGATTGCTGCTGATGATGACCATCTTCTTGGTGTAGAACAAGTGCCCGAGGGATAGGTTTATCATCCCAACCACCAAAGACGATAATGAGCCTATCGAGGGCCTCGCTTCCTACCTTTCCTTTTCTTTTCTTCGTGAGACCCGGGCTAGGAGAGGAACTATGGGGGAACTAAAGAACATAGCTTATTCTAGAGATGAGAAGGACGCCATGTTGTCCCAGGCCATGAGCCAGTGGTGGCTCGGGGCCATCGCCACGATGATGAAGGCCATGGGTCCGGAAGAGGCCATGAAGGCCTACGGGCCGACCATGAGGGAGATCGGCCGCGGTTGGGCGAACCAATTCGTGAAGGAAAAAAGGTACGAAGGACACGATGCCATGGCCACCGCTTCCATTATCCGCATGTGGGAGAGCATGATGGGGATCGAGGGCAAGGTGCTCGAGGCGTCCCCGGACAGAGTGGTGGTCAGAAACACCAGCTGCCCGTTGGCGAAGGCGATGCCGCAGGCCTGCCAATCCTTGGATTGCGCCATATGGGGGCATGTAGACGTGATAAGCCCCGGGTACCGATTCGTGAACAGGGCGGCAATGACCAGGGGAGATCCCTACTGCGAATGGTGCGTTGAGAAGAAGCGCTGAGCAAAACATCACTGGGCGGTTAATTCCGCCCATCCTTTTCTGATAGCAAACATATCTTAATGGGTAACGTGTTCTTTATCCGATATTCAGACAATAGCCATTGGCATATGGGGCGTTGATGGATGCACGTTATTGTGGTAGGGGCGGGTAATGTTGGCTATACTATCGCCAGGATGCTGTCCAAGCAGCATTCCGTCCTGGTCATAGAGGACGATCTGAAGCGTTTCGACTACGTGGTCAATCATCTTAACGTAGGGGCGCTCAATGGCAACGGCGCCAGTCCAAAGGTGCTCAAGAGCGTCATCAACGAGGATTCCAATCTTCTGCTGGCGGTTACTGAGAGGGACGAGACGAACATATTCACCTGCATGATGGCCAAGCAGTTCAACCCCAAGCTGGTCACCGTGGCCAGAGTTCGCAATCCCGATTATATCGAGGGGGCGATGGCCTCCAAGTTCCTGAACGTCGACCATATAATCTCGCCAGAATTCCTCACCGCCGAGAAACTGATGCGCATCGCCCTTTTGGAGAACGCCATCGGTTACGAGAGCGTACCCTCCCTGGGCGTCGAACTTGCCATGTTCAAGGTCAGCGGGAAGAAGGAGGGTGTGGTGATGGTGCCGCTGCGGGAACTTCCGATCCCGGAGGAGTGCAAGATACTCATCATTCACCGCGGCAAACAGGTCATCGTTCCGACCGTCAACGATGTGCTCATGAAGGGTGACCAGGTGACCATCGTAGGGAAGGGTCGGGCGGTGGCCAACTTCAATCGGATGCTGGGGATCCTGAGGGAGCCGAGGGACATGGTCATCGTCGGCGGAGGGATAGTCGGAGAACATCTGGCGACTCTCCTTGAAAAGGAGAAGCTCTCCATCAAGCTCATCGAGAACGATGAGGACCGCTGCCGCATTCTGGCCAAGAAGTTAGGCAAGACGGTCATCATCAACGATAACGGCTCGGACCCTTCCGTGCTCAGGAACGAGAACGTGAGCATGGCCGACGTTCTGATATGCGCCACGGAGAACGAGGAGGACAATCTCCTGGCCTCCCTCATCGGCAAGCACCTTGGTGTGTCCAAGGTGATCTCCCGCTACTCCAAGAGGGAGTACGAGGAGATATTCGGTATGAGCGGCATCGACGCCTCCGTCGGCTACTATCACGTGGTCGCGAACGAGATAATCAAGGAGACTGTGCACAACTATGAGGTCATGCTCCTGCTGGAGAAGTTCTCCGAGGAGTTCTTCGATCTGAAGGTAACGGCTGGTAGCCGCATCATAGGCAAGAAGATCGCCGACATAGACATGCCCAAGATGTCCGCGATCGCCCTGGTGGTCAAGGACGGAAAGGCGCTCATCCCCTCCCCCGAGACGGTCATCGAGGAAGGGGACAAGGTGTTCATCTACGCCCTGCAGTCGGCCATAGCCAAGCTGGAATGGATGTTCAAGGCCAACATTCCAGTCGGTCCGTAGGTGAGCACACATGACCGCGTTCTACGACAAGGCGAGAAGATGGTTCGGCCAACTGGCCTATTATTTCGACCGCCTGAACGTGGACGCGAACAGCCTCTTCGACAAGGTGGCCCGGAAGGAGAGCGCCATCCCGCACATCTTCGGGATCTTGATGCTTTACATGGCCATCGCCCTGGTGTTCCCCTATCTTGTGGCGCTGTACTACGGCGAGGACCTCCGGCCATGGATATTCCCATTCCTATTATGCCTCATCAGCGGCGTTCTGCTCCTGTTGCGCTATCGCTCGCCTGAGAACACCCGGCCGACCGAGGCCATGTTCGTGGTTGCCACCGGCTGGCTGGCGTTGACGGTCATGGGCGCCATACCGTTCGTGCTGTATGGCATGAGCGTGGTGGACGCGATGTTCGAGGCGATGAGCGGCTTCACCACCACCGGGTCGTCCATAATGATCAGCATCGAGTCATGGCCGAAGAGCATCCTCTTCTGGCGCAGCTTCATGCAGTGGTTGGGCGGCGCAGGGGTCATCATGATATTCGTCACCGTCCTGCCGATGCTGGGGGTGGGTGGACGCAATCTATTCAAGAACGAGTTCCCAGGACTGGACGTTCAAAACTTCTCGGCCCGCATTCAGGAGGAGGCGCGCAAGTTCCACTATATCTACGGGTTCCTGTCACTGGTAATGGTGGTCCTACTGCTCTTCACTGGAATCGGGGTGTTCGATTCCTTCTGCGTGATGTTCTCCTCCATGTCCACCGGCGGGCTTTCACCGCACTCGGAGAGCATAGCGTACTACGCATCATCCAGTGTTGAATGGATAGTTATCATTTTCATGTTCTTGGCCAGCACTAATTTCTACCTGCACTTCCAATCCTTTACCACTCGGGACCCCAACCGCTACTTCAAAAACTCGGAGTTCAGGCTTTTCCTCGGGATCGTCCTCGCGGCCACGGCCGTCATCACCGCCTTCCTGTGGGGCAAGGAGTTCAACAGCATCGAGGAGGGTGTGCGCACCTCCATGTTCCAAGTGGTTTCTCTGATGTCCTCCACCGGTTTCGTCACAGCTAACTACATTGTTTGGGACCAGGCCGTGGTCTTCCTGCTGCTTGCGTTGATCGTAATCGGGGGCAGCACTGGCTCGACCGCCGGCGGTATCAAGGTGGCCAGGTTCTTCCTGGCCCGGGAGTTCATCGCCTCCGCCCTGCATAAGACGGTGCATCCGCGCTCCATCTTCACGGTAAAGATCGACGGTAGGCCGCTCAGCCAGGAGGCGCTCTCGTCCGTCGTGGCCATGGTCATGTGCTATCTTGCCACCGCCATGGTGTCGGTGGTGGCTCTAATATTGATAGGGATCGATCCGACGACCTCTATCAGCGCGGCCGTGGCGACACTGTCGAACGCCGGTCCCGGTCTCGGTGAGATAGGTCCCTACGGATCTTTCGGCGTGCTTCCGGATGCGGCGAAGGTGGTCCTGACCTTCACCATGTGGGCCGGCCGTCTGGAGTTCATCTCCGTGCTGGTACTGTTCACCCCGGTCTTCTGGCACGAGCTCATGCGGTACCGGGAGAAGTACGTGTGAGCGCCACCTCTTTCAGGGCGTCCGTCGAAGCTATCTTAGCGTACTCTGAGGCAATGGCCGCCAGTTCCCGCACCTTCTCGTTGGCCGATTCCATGATGGTCAACAGTTCCAGCAACGTGGAGTCGGAGGACACGTTGGCGTCCATCATCCTCTCCAGATGCTCGCGGTAGATGACGTTGATGCGGTCGTTCATGGCCGCTGTGCCGTTCTTGATTGCCCTCCTGGTCTCCTCATCAATGTCCAGAACGTCCTCCCCCAGCAGCTCCAGGTTGGCCTTCAGGATCTGGTAAACGGTGGACAGCGCCTCCAGCTGGTCCCTGGGAACGGTGCGTCCCTTCTCCCGGAACGTGGTGGCCACATCCCCGATGTCCTCGGCGTGGTCCCCCAATCTCTCCATGAGGTTGGACATCCGCACCAGCAGCGTCGTGCGTTGCCCCTCTTCCTCCTTAAGGGATCGGCGCGACATCCAGAGGATGGCGTCCTCTATCTCCTCGTCCAGGTAATCGTTCAGCGATTCCAGCTTGGCCACCTTCTGTGCCGCCTTGGTCACCCCCTCGGACAGGTAGGAGAAGGACGTGTCCAGCAATTCCTTGGTGACCTCCAGGCTGTGCCCCAGCTCCTTCTCGATCAGCCTGAACGCCTGGCAGTTGTCCTCCGGCAGATCGTCACTCAAGAACCTGGGTTGGAAAAGGACCTCCTTCTCTTCGCCGGGGACGACCCTCACCACCAACTTCTGGAACTGTCTGATGAGCACCAGGAATATCACGGCCGTGACCACGTTGAAGATGAGATGGGCGTTGGCCACCTGCTGCCCCACGTCCGGGGTGAGGTCGACCACTACCGTAGCCAGCAATCCCGTCAGAGGGATGAATATCAGCACCCCGGCCACGTTGAACAACAGGTGCGCCGTGGCCGCCCGGCGGGCCCAGAGGTCCATCTTGGCCGAGGCGAACAGCGTGGTCGTGGTGCTTCCGATGTTCGCTCCCAGCAGAACTGGAATGGCCTGTTCGAGCGTCAGCAGACCGCTGGACGCCAGCACCACCATGAGACCGGAGGTCACCGAGCTGGACTGCACGGCGGTGGTGAACAGCACGCCTACCAGCAGAGCTATGAAGAAATTGTCCAGATTGGATATCAGCGAGATGATCTGGGGGTCCTCCCTTATGGGGTCGAGAGAGCCGGATATCAGCTGCAGTCCGAAGAACACCAAGCCGAAGTAGAACAGTGGTTTTCCGATGAACTTGTAACGGCCGCCGATCAGACCCCAGACGAACCCGACCAATATGAATAGCGGGCCGAAGGCGGTGAGCTTGAAGGCCACCAGCTGGGCGGTGATGGTGGTTCCGATGTTGGCCCCGACGATAACTCCCAGGCTGGATGCGAAGGATATCGTCCCCACGTTGACCAGGCTGACGGCGATCACGGTGGTGGCGGCACTGGATTGCACGGTGGCCGTGAGCAACGCTCCGAACGCCGCCCCTCTCCAGCGGTCCTTGGTCAGCTTCCCCAGGGTCTCGCGGAAGCGTTCACCGACGGAATTGATGATCTCCTTGCTGAAGTTCTCTATCCCGTAAAGGAAAAGGATCAGGCCGGGGACAATGGCGAATAAAAGCTCCCAAGAAATGGCGACCATCCACGATTCATGACTTCAAAGGGTAGATTACATTTCCTATGTTCTTCGTGAGCTTGGGGGAGAGCAGAGCAAAACGCTTAAATGGTCACCTCCATGGAAAGTCCGCCATGTCCAAGGTCAAGCGGAAGATCATCAAGATCGACGAGGAGAAGTGCACCGGTTGCGGAGAGTGCGTGCTGTCCTGCGCGGAAGGCGCTATAGTAATAGAGAACTGCAAGGCCAAGGTGGTCAAGGACATGTACTGCGATGGACTGGGGGCCTGCCTAGGGCATTGTCCGGAGGGTGCGCTCTCGATCGAGGAGAGGGAGGCCGATCCGTTCGATGAGGAAGCAGCGAAAGAGCACGTGGAATCGACCAAGGACCAGCCGCTCCATGCCTGCCATTCCTCCCGGCCGATGATGCTCATGCCCGAGACGGCGCCGGCGGTTGCCGGGGACAACCCTTCCCATCTGATGAACTGGCCTATCCAGCTGCACCTGGCGCCTGAGGTCACCCCGGCGTACCAGAACGCCTCGCTGCTCATCGCTGCCGACTGTACTGGTTTTTCCCTCGGCAATGTCCAACGCGACTTCATCGCCGGAAGGGTGGCGATCATAGGCTGCCCGAAGCTGGATGACGTTCAGGCCTACGTCGAGAAGCTGACCCGGATCTTCAAGAACAACGAGATCAAGGACATCACCCTGATCCGCATGGAGGTGCCTTGTTGCGGCGGCCTACAGCGCATGGTTCACGAGGCGCTCAGGCTGAGCGGGAAGAAGCTACCGCTCCAGGAGTTCATCGTGGAGCGCTACGGCGGTAAGGTGGTCAAGGTCACCGCTTAGACCGCTTGCCGGTCATCCTTTCCACTTTTACCTTTATCAAAGCCGTGAGCGACAGGGAGCGGGGGTCGAACTCGAACGGTCCCTCGGTGTAATGGGACATCAGGACCTCCAGTCCCTCCTTTACCTCTTTCTCGTCCAGAGATATCGTCGCCGTGCCCCAGCCGATGACGCTCTCGTAGCTGGTGGACCACTGGCAGGCCTTCTCGCCTTTCACCAAATGCACGTCCGCTTCCAGCTCGAAGCATACCTTGGGGTTCTTCCTCAGGATGTCCAGCTTGCGGCCTTCCCTGGCGCAATGGAAGTAGAGGCACCCGTCACGGTATCCGAAGTTCAACGGCACGATGTACGGCTCCCCTCCGTCCACCATCGCCAGCCTGCAGACGTCCGCTCTGCGAAGAACGATCTCCAATTCTACCGGGTCCTTGATCTCCCTATCCGCTTTCCTCAAATCCTCACCTCAACCTTCCGCCGCAGTAAGGGCAGAACTGGCCCCCATGGTCGAACCTCCCGCAGTAGGGGCAATTGTTAGATACCGGCACCGGAGGCTGCGGTCTGGCGCTCTTCTTGTCCATGAACATCACCAGCATCAGGAGCGAAACCACCACCGCCAGCACGATCAGCAGTCCGAGCAAAGCCTGCCCCAGGTCGCCCTCCTGGAACAAATCGTCTTCCAATGGCGTCGCTCCTTCGTTTATCAGGAACGGACCGATGGTGTAGACGTCCTCCGCCCAGTTGCCGTCATCGTCCACCGTTCTGATGTGGAAATAATAGGTCCCCGGGAACAGCGAGCCAGTGGTGTAGGATCCGGAGGTTACGTCCAGCACCAGGTCCGGCGTGGCGTTAGCGTCCGTGCTGATCAGGACGCTGTATCCCAGCACCCCGCTTCCGCTGTCCCCCGCTCCCGACCAGATGATGTGTATCGTGCTGTCCCGCGAGCCTTCCCCGACCTCATGAGAAGAGATGAACGAGGTAGGATTGCTCGGCGGGTCCAGTTCCATTGGCACGCGCGAGTTGCGGAAAACCGCGGTGACGTTCGCATCGCGTACGGGCCAGGCTCTCTTGATGTCCTCCAGGCTCTCCGGTTGCTGATCGTACATTATATTCCAGAGGGTGGAGAACTCGTTATCCACGAAGTCCCCTCGGGCGCTGCCGGAAGGACGGTCCGAAAAATCAATTCCGTCGTAGAGGTCCCATAGCACATTGGCCACCGCCCCCTCGACGATCACACCGTCCATGTCCCCGTCGTCGCCATGCCCGTAGGGGCTGTCGGCGAAGACCGTGCTCTCCAGAGAGGTCCCGTCCGAACGCAGCGGGTCGCCATCTACCGCTCTCTCAAAGAACTGAGCCCAGCCTTCGGTGAAGGCAAACCCCGGGGACGACTCGCTGTCGATGTAGTGCGGGTCCGGTCCGTCCCCGTCCGGGAAGCTTCCGCCCCTTAGTTCGAAATGAACGCAATGGGCGTACTCATGCAGGGCGATGTCCCTCCTCCATATGGCGTCCTGCAAGAACTCGTCCGAGGGCATGTGGATCTCGTCGCCATGGGAGTGCGGCCAATCCCCCTCCGGCCAGACCACGGTGACCTGGGACCTTTCCCATCCAGTATGGTCGTTGAGCCAGGAGCCTCCGTCACGGATGTCGCTGTAGACGGCCCAGGCTCCCCTGGTCTGATCGGTGATGCGATACTCTACATCCGTCTGCGTACTGGCAGTGAACTGCTGGGTGTTCCAGTAGAAGGTCGG
>JBFYNB010000017.1:0-23006 GCA_041304605.1 Methanomassiliicoccales archaeon | reverse complement strand
GCGTTGAGCGCCGTGACCATATAGGTGTAGTTCACTCCATTCAGAACCGAGTCGTCTATGTATCCCGTCCCGGTCAGCGAAGCGAGCAGGATAGTAGTGCCGGTCCCGGGCGTGCGGTACAGCCGGTAGCCGATGATCGCCGAACCGCCGTTCTCCGGAACTGACCAGCCCAGGGTGATGCGGTCCAAAGCCACCTGCCCGTTCAGGGTGGGAGCCTCAGGCGCCTTGCCCGGCATAGCGTCCACGGAAGCGTTCTCGCCGAAAGACGTACCTATAAAGCATTGCACCCGGTAGATGTAGGTCTCTCCATTGTCCAGCCCGGTATCGGTATAGGTCGAGCTAGGCTGCGTGGCCAGCAATGTGAAATTATCGCCTTCGCTCCGATATATCCGGAAACCGGCGATATCGAAATCGGTCATGGGGTCCCAGGTCAAGGTAACGGTTCCATCACCGACGGTCGCGAGCAGATATGCAGGGGCCGGTATTCCCGGCACCGGGACCTCTCCCGGGGTGATGTTCACGCGCAAGGAATCCGGTCCCGCCCCCCACGCATTCAAAGCCACCACCCAATAGGTGTGGACGATTCCGCTGACGACATAGTGATCGGCATAGGTCTGCGAGTTCACCATCACCAGCAAGACGACGGTCCCGTTCAGCTCTCTGAACACGCGATAGCCGAGAACAGCGGAACCGCCGTCATCGGCTGGAGCGTTCCAAGATAAGGTCACCGTACCCAATCCTTTGGTAAGGGTTAGGTCCATGACCGCACCAGGGATCTTGCCGGGGGTGGCCAGCACCGTGGAGGAGTTGTCGCTTTCGCCGCTTTCGTTGAATGCGGTGACCCGGTAATAGTAAACGAACCCGTTGACCACATCACCGTCGTCATACGAGATGACGGATGTTGTGTTCAGAATGCTGAAACCGTTCCCATTATCACGGTAAACATGATAGCCATCAGCTCCATCGGAAGAGGTCCAGCTCAGGCTGACCACCGAATCGCCAGCGACGGCATATAAACCACCAGGGGCAGACGGGACCTGCGAGGCGTCGAGAACATTCTGTAATGCCCCCTCATCTTCCGCAAGGTCCACCGGGCCGTCCGCTGCCATTGCGTTCCCGGAGAGGAGGACCAGCATCATTAAAAGCAATCCGAGCACACCTAATATGCCTAAAGCCAACGCTCTGAACCTCGACAATAAGAACCCCCCGATCCCTATTGAACGTGCCAACGGTTGCATGGAATATCTATCTTTTCCAGTTCCAGTCACTAATGATAATGGAAAAAAGAGGTTTCAGTGGTAGAATGCGATGTCCCGGACGTGGAGGTCGCCCTGCCTGGCGCGCCTTATCGCGCAGACGGTCGCTTTCGCGCCGTGCACGGTGGTCAGGAAAGGTATCTCCAGCTCCACCGCCAGACGCCTCATCATGTACCCGTCCCGGCGTGAACCGGAGGAATAGGTCGGGGTGTTGATGATGAGGTTGATCTCCCCGCGGCGCATTAGACCTAATGCATCAGGCGACACGTTCTCTGCGACCTTGTAGACGGTCGTCACCGGAACGCCGTTGTTGCGCATGTAGGTGGACGTGCCCTTCGTGGCGTAGATGGTGAAGCCCATCTCATGAAGCTCCTTCACCATCGGCAGGATGCCCTCCTTGTCCGCGTCAGAAACGGTGACGTAAACCCCGCCCTGCAGGGGAAGCTTGTTCCCGGCGGAGATCATGGCCTTGTACATCGCGGCGCCATAGTTCTTGTCGATGCCCATGACCTCCCCGGTGCTCTTCATCTCCGGGCCAAGTATGGAGTCCACCCCCACCAGCTTGAGGAAGGGGAAGACGGACGCTTTCACCGCGACGTGTTCGAACTTGGCCACGCCGACGTGGCCGAGGTCCTTCAGCATCTCGCCTAGCATGACCTTGGTGGCCAGTTTCGCTAACGGAATTCCAATGGCCTTGGATATGAACGGGACGGTGCGGGATGCTCGAGGATTCGCTTCCAGCATGAACACCTCGTCGTCCTTCACGGCCAGCTGCAGGTTCATGCTGCCCTTGATCTGCAACGCCAAGGCCACTTCGTTGGTTATCTCGATGACCCTTTTCATTACCTCGGGGGAAATTGTCTGGCACGGGAGGACCATGGTGGCGTCACCGGAATGTACGCCCGCCTCCTCGATGTGCTCCATGATGCCGCCGATGAAGACGTCCTTGCCGTCGCAGACGACATCTACATCAAGCTCCCGGGCGTGCGTGAGGTACTTGTCAATGAGCACCGGGTGCTTCTTGGATACCTTTACGGCCGTCGCCACGTACTGCTTCAGCTCGTCCTCGGTGTAGATGATCTCCATTCCCCGTCCGCCAAGCACGTAGGACGGACGCAGTAGCACGGGGTAACCGATGCGGTCGGCGTGCGCCTTGACCTCCTCGTAGGAATGTCCGGTACCGGACTCGGGCTGAGCGATGTTCAGCTGGCTCATGAGCGCTGACCAGCGCTTGCGATCCTCGGCCATGTCCATCATGTCCGGCGACGTTCCGAGGACCTTGCACTTGTGACCTTTGAGCGCAGCTTCCAACGGCACGGCCAGATTGACCGAGGTCTGCCCTCCGAACTGAAGTATGACGCCGTCAGCGTCCTCCTTCTCGATGACGTTCATGACGTCCTCGAGGGTCAAAGGCTCGAAGTATAAACGGTCCGAGATGTCGTAATCGGTCGACACGGTCTCGGGGTTGTTATTGATAACGATGGCGTCAACGCCCTGCTCCTGACAGGCCATGACACCGTGCACGCAGCAGTAGTCGAACTCAATTCCCTGGCCGATGCGGATCGGTCCGGAGCCGACGATGACCACCTTCTTGTTGTCGGACCTGGGAACTTCGCACTCCGTTCCGTACGTGGAGTAGAAGTAAGGCGTCTGCGCGGCGAACTCGGCGGCGCAGGTGTCGACCATCTTGTATGTCGGAAGAATTCCGTTCTCCATCCTGGTCTGCCGTACGAACGCTTCCGGCTTCTTGGCGAACTTGCCGATGCTCTCGTCCTGAAAGCCCATGCGCTTGGCGCGACGGATGAGCTCAGGCGTCAACGGTCCAGTCGCAAGCTCCCTCTCCATCTTGACGATGTTCAGGATCTTGCGGACGAAGAAGGCGTCCCACTTGGTGAGGTCGGCGATCTTTTCGATGGTCCACTCCCTCCGCAACGCTTCAGCGATGGCGTACAGGCGCTTGTCGGACGGAGCGATAAGTTCCGCTTCCAGCTCCTTGTCGTTCCAGATCTCCGGCTCAAGGTCGATGCGGTCCGTTTCCAAAGAGCACACGGCCTTCATCAGCGACTCTTCGATGGTGCGGCCGATGGACATGACCTCCCCGGTGCTCTTCATCTGCGTTCCTATTTTCGTCTCCACGGTGCGGAACTTGTCAAAGGGCCAGCGAGGTATCTTCGCCACGACATAATCAATGGTCGGCTCGAAGGCCGCGTACGTCTTGCCGGTGATCTTGTTCGGTATTTCGTCCAGCGTCTTTCCGACCGCGATCTTGGCGGCGACCCTGGCGATCGGATATCCGGTAGCTTTGGACGCCAGAGCGGACGAGCGGGAGACGCGCGGGTTGACCTCGATCACGCGGTACTCCCTTGTAGCGGGATTGTAGGCGAACTGCACATTGCAGCCCCCTTCTATCCCCAGCGCACGAATGATCTTGATGGACGCGGTGCGCATCCTCTGATGGTCCTCGTCGTTTATCGTCTGCAGCGGAGCGACCACGATGCTCTCGCCGGTGTGAACGCCCATGGCATCCAGGTTCTCCATGGTGCAGATGATGATGCAGTTGTCCTTCTTGTCCCGCATCACTTCATATTCCAGTTCCTTCCAGCCGAGAACGCTCTCCTCGATCAGGACCTGGCGAATGCGCGAGTAGATCAACCCGCGGCCGGTGATCGGCACGAGCTCCTCCTCGTTGTAGGCGATGCCGCCGCCGGTCCCACCCAAGGTGTAAGCTGGACGAATGAGCGCCGGGTATCCCCCTATCTGCTCCACGGCCTTCTTGGCGTCATCGATGTTGGTGACGGTGACCGAGCGAGGTATCGGTTCTCCGATCTGGATCATGGTCTCCCGGAACAGCTCCCTATCCTCGGAAAGGGCGATGGCGCGCGGCTGTGTACCGAGCAAACGGCAGTTCAGCTTCTCCAGGTAGCCTTTGTCGGCCAGTTCCGAGCAAAGGTTCAGGGCGGTCTGCCCGCCCATGCCGGAGAGAACGCCCTCGATCTTCTCCTTGCGGATGATCTCGGCGATGGTATCCACGTTCAACGGCTCGATGTAGACGATGTCGGCCATCTCCAAATCAGTTTGAATGGTGGCCGGGTTGGAGTTCACGAGCACGGTGGTGTAACCTTCCTCGCGCAGGGACCGGCATGCCTGGGAACCGGAGAAGTCGAACTCGGCCGCCTGGCCGATGACTATTGGTCCGGAGCCGATGACGAGGAGCTTCCCCTTGCTCACTTTCTCGCCTCCAGCATCTTGGCGTAATCGTCGAACAAGAATCGAGTATCGGCAGGTCCCGGACGAGCTTCAGGATGATATTGAACGGAGAATATCGGCAGCTCCTTGTGGCGCATACCCTCGACCGTACCGTCGTTCACGTTGACCTGCTCCACTTCCAATCCCGAATCCTGAATGCTCTCCGGGTCCACGGCGTACCCGTGGTTCTGGGAGGTGATGAAGACCCGGTCGTTGTATTTGACCGGCTGGTTCGCGCCGCGGTGGCCGAACTTCATTTTGTATGTCGTTCCGCCGAAAACCTGGCACAGCAGCTGGTTGCCCATGCATATGCCCATGATCGGGTAATCGTCCCTCAGTTTCCGCACGGTGGAGATGACCGTCTCCTGAAGGGCGGGATGGGCCGGATCGCCCGGACCGTTGGATAGGAACAATCCATCGACCTCGTGGTCGCGGAAGAATTTAACTGGTGTATCGTAAGGAAGCTGGTAAAGCTCGAAGCGCTTCCTCAGCTCGTTGATTATGTTGTTCTTTGCCCCGCAATCAAAGAGAGCGACCTTCTTCGCCCCTTCCTTGGGGAAGTGATGGACCTTCTGGGGGCTGACATCTCCGACCAGGTTGCTCTCGGAGGGGTAGGGCATCTTCCGTATCCGTTCCAGATGCCCCTCCACGTCGCCATCGTAGATGATAGCGCCTTTCATGGTCCCGGCGTTCCTGATCTTGATGATGAGGGAACGGGTATCAACACCGGCGATGCCAGGTATACCAAAATCCTTGAGGAAGGAGTTGAGGTCCTTGCCTCCATAAACATCGGTGGGGGAATCGCACAGCTCCCTCACCACGAAACCGTTGACCTGAACCTTCTCGGACTCCATGTCCTTGATATTAACACCATAATTACCGATGAGGGGGTAGGACATAGTCAGAATTTGGCCGCGGAATGAAGGGTCGGTCAGGCCTTCCTGATAGCCGGTCATGCCAGTGCTGAAGACCACCTCCCCGGAGGTGTTCTCCATGGAACCAAATCCCGTGCCCTCCATGATAGTCCCGTCCTCGAGAACCAGGAAGCACTTTGCCATCAGAAATCCACGGTAGCATTGTAGGGTACTTAATGATTACTGAATTTCCAAACCCCACTGGAACCCTTTTGTCTGGGTGCCAACAGTCCGTCGGAAAATTCGATTATTTGTTGCAGGTTTTGTCCAATTCCGGACGCTTTGGGACAACCATAAATGCCCGGTAAGGCATGACCACGACGATGAAGGTACTGCACCAGGACCGTTTCAAGGGGGAGATCAAGATGCAGGTGGAGGTGGCCGATGATCTTTGGCACCTGTACAACATCCTGACCCCGGGGGACCTGGTCTACGCGTCCACGTACCGCCGTGAGGAAGCCAAGTCCGATAAGATCCGGGCGGAGAGGGGCGAGAAGAAGCGGATGACGCTTGGGATACGTCTCGAAAAGGTGGAGTTCGGGGAGTTCGATAACCGGTTACGTTTATTAGGCGTGATAGAGGAAGGGCCGCAGGACGTCGGCGCGTATCATACGCTCATAATGGAGGAGGGCGAGGTACTTTCGATCATCAAGCAGCAATGGAAACCTTCGCAGCTGGACCGGGTGCGCCGTGCTGTCGAGGACAGCAAGAAACCGTGCGTGATATTCATCGCCCTGGACGACGACGAGGCGACGGTCGCCGTGCTGCGACAGTTCGGCGTAAAGCGCCTGGCCGATATCTTTTCAGGCGGTCACGGCAAGATGTACGCCACGAAGGAGGAGGGCGATTATTTCGGCGAGGTCATCGCCAAGGCCAAGCAAGCGCATTCTCCAGGCGTTCCAATAATTGTTCTAGGTCCCGGGTTCGCCAAGGAGACGTTGATGGCCAAGGGCAAGGAGAAGGACCCGGAGATGTTCTCCAAGGCGTTCCTTTACCATACCGGGCAATCGGGCATGAACGGCATACAGGAGCTGATGAAGCGCGGAATGGGCGCGGAAGTGCTCAAGGATTCCCGAGTGGCCGAGGAGACGGAGCTTGTGGAGAAGTTATTGGAGCAGGTGGGGACGGACGGACTGGCCACGTACGGACCGAAGGAGGTCCGGGAGGCGGTCAAGGCCGGGGCGGTGGAGCAGCTGCTGATCCTGGACACGATGGTGCGGGAAAAGGACGTGGAGTCGCTGATGCGCTCCGTCGAGGACGCCCGTGGACGGGTTACCGTCGTCAGCGAGCTGCACGAGGGCGGGAAGAAGCTGGAGTCGCTGGGCGGGATGGCGGCATTATTGAGATACAAGGTCCAATGATCTTTATGGTCAGCTGGATCAGCGAGTCCGGGTGGGGAGAGGCCACTGTTGTATTCGCCAGTTACCGTAAATTTCCTGGCGACCATCACCGCTGCGCCAGATCACGTTCGTTTTTATGACATTTCAAAGGGTCTAATGTCCTGAGCAGGCTAGACGTTTCATTTCCGCGTAGGAGCGGTCCACCACGTCCGTGCCGCAAGGATATTCCTCGATCGCCAACCCGAAGGCCTTGGAGAACCTATCCACCTCTTCATGGAACTCGTCATTGCTGCCCAGACCGGTGCACATCATGATGACCTTGGTGTAGTTCATGTACTGGAATATGTAACGGGCGCCTTCCAGGTCGTTCGGGTCCTGAAGCACCATGATGTCCACGAAGAACTTTCGCCAGTCAGAGGCCCACATGGGGCTGAGGAAAAAAGCGCCGTGATGTGAGCGAAGCAGTTTCAGATACGATTCAGTACCGCCGGCGGCCACCCCCATGCAGTCGTCCACAACCTGGCCGCCTGCATCTTTGAGTATTGTCACCG
Organism: Methanomassiliicoccales archaeon; assembly: GCA_041304605.1. Taxonomy (GTDB): domain Archaea; phylum Thermoplasmatota; class Thermoplasmata; order Methanomassiliicoccales; family UBA472; genus UBA472. The sequence goes on along the minus strand of JBFYNB010000017.1, from coordinate 15,699 downwards.
GGACCTTAGCGTCCTTCAACATTGATTGCAGGTTGCGGAAGGCGTTGCCGCAGAGCCCGTAGAACACCAGTATGGCGGAGCAAAGGTCCTGCACTTCCCCGATGATCGTCAGTACGTCATCTCGCAGGATGTCAGGTGATAGGTGCAGGTTCACAGGTCTCTGCAAGAGGAGCACGTTACCCGGCCCTTCCAGCCTGCGACCGTGGATATCGTCAAGAGCGACCAATTCGATGGAGACACTTCTGCATTTTTCCCTTAGTTTGGGAACCAGGGTATTGGAGACAAAGGCGTCGATGACCAGGATCCTTCGTACCTCATGGTCGTGGGAAAGGACATGCACCGTCTCGTCCTCCAGCATCTGGCAGGCGATCAATCCCAGGGCATTCCCTCGATTCCCCATCCGTTCACCGCCCCTTGCCAGGAACGTAGGACCTGGTCACCCGTACCATGGCCTTCATGTTCTCTAGGGGCGTCTCGGGCGCAAAGCCGCAACCCGGGGCGACGACGTCCGTCCCCGATTCCAAGCAGGAGAGGGTCTCCTTGGCCACCTCCAGAGGGGTTCCGGTGTTCAGCGTGGTGGTCGGTGACACGTTCCCTATGACCGCCGTCCTGCCCTGACAGTACTTCTTCACCAGGGAGATCGGCACCCTGTGGTCCACGCTGATGCCGTCCACGTCGGTACCTACCATCAACTCCAGGTTACCAGTGGTGTCCCCGCAGATATGCAATATCGAAAGTCCGTTCTGGCTCCTGATAGCCTTGGCTATCCTTCGTTCATAGGCCCAGGAGAACCGGTCGTACATGTCCCTGGTCAGCATGTCGGCTGTGGCCGTACCGTCGATTATGCAAATGGCGTCCGCACCGGACTCCATGGCGGCCAGAGAGAAACGTATTCCCCACTCGGTGGTGATGTTGAGAAGAGATCTCGCGAAATCCGGCGAGTCATGAAGGTCTTGGACGAAAGGCTGTTCGCCCCGAAGCTGGCAAGCCAACTGGAACGGGCCGACCACCCCACATATGATGGGGGCATCGGACACCTGATGCGATAGCTGGGTCAGGGCCTCCAGTACCGTTGGAACTCTTCCATCGGTCCTTGGTTCGGGGACCTTTGTGTTGAAAAGGTCCTCCTGGGTTCGGACCATCCGGCTCAGCACCAATGGTTGGCGGATCAGTCTTCTCTCGTCAGTTGGTGCCCCGAACGCCGAGGCGTCCACGCTCACTTCGAACGGGACACGGATGCTCTCGATACCCGCTATGTCCCTGGCTGCCTTGGCCAGTTTGGCCATGGCCGCCGGGTTCACATGCGCTTCCGGCCAGAAGGCCCCGGACATCTTCATCAGATCGATGGTGCCGGTCTGCAGCGGACAGGCGCACGGCACACGATCTACGGCCTTAAGGTCCAACGCAGAGAGGAACCTCTCTTTTTCGTTCATGTGGTCACCGCAGGATCAAACCCGGATCTTAGAAAAATTCTCAGGCGAAGTAATAAAACTTGGTCCAAGATGATGTACGAAACCCTTTTGTACGGTCCAATTTATTGAGCTTTCACCGTCCATTTATCAAGGTCCAGAGACCTTATGAAGATAGGTGTCGACAGGGAGACTCTCCTTTTGTCACTCTGTCCAAAAAGGGGCGAGCGGACCAAATATCACGTTCCATATGGGCGGCGAAGTAGAGGTAAGCGAATGAGAGACCGGTCCGAGATCCTTGCCAAGTTCGAGAAGAGCCACCTGATCACCTGCGACACCACGCTCCGTGACGGGGAACAGGCCGCCGGCATCGTCTTCGCGAACCTGGAGAAGCTGAGGATAGCCAAGCTTTTGGACGAATTGGGGGTTCAGCAGATCGAGGCCGGGATACCGGCCATGGGCGGGGACGAGAAGTTGGCGGTCAGGAAGATCGCCGCTCTGGGACTGGACGCTTCCATCCTCGGTTGGAACCGCGCCAACAAGGAGGACGTGGCGCACTCCATCGACTGCGATGTTGATTCCGTGGCCATATCCATGTCCTCTTCCGACATCCACATCAAGAACAAGCTGATGAAGACCAGGGAATGGGTTCTGGAACGGGTCGTCGAGAGCGTGGAGTACGCCAAGGACCATGGGCTTTACATATCATGCAACGCCGAGGACGCTTCGCGCGCGGACCCGGCCTTCCTCATCGAGTTCGGCAGGGCGGCCAAGGAGGCCGGCGCGAACCGTCTGCGTTATTGCGACACCATTGGTCTGCTGGAACCGCGCCGCGCTTACGATGAGATAAAAGCGTTGCGCGAGGCGGTCGGTATTGATATCGAAATGCACACCCATAACGACTTCGGGATGGCCACCGCGAACGCTTTGGCAGGAATGCAGGCCGGGGCCAAGTTCGTCAGCACAACTGTGATGGGAATAGGCGAGCGCACCGGGAACACCCCTCTGGAGGAGATCATCATGGCCGCCAAGCACCTCCTGCACATGGACGTGAACTACCGCACGGACCGTTTCCGCGAGGTCGCCGAATACGTCGCCAAATCTTCGGCCAGGGAGATCCCCGGCTGGAAGCCCATCATCGGGACGAACTGCTTCGCGCATGAAGCGGGAATTCACACCGACGGCGTGATCAAGTACCTCAGCAACTACGAACCCTACACTCCGGAAGAGGTCGGCCTGACCAGGAAGATCGTCATCGGGAAGCATTCCGGACGGCACACCATAAAGCAGATCCTGGCCACCAAGGGTATCGAGGTGGACGACGAGCTGGCGCAGAAGATCCTGGACCAGGTGCGTGCTAACTCGATAGCTCTGAAACGCTCATTATCGGAGAACGAGCTGATCTACATCTACCAGGACTTCCAGGTGGGGGACAACCAGGTGATGCGCTCGGGCTGAGCGCTCATTCCTCGTCCTTGAAATCATCGATCACCAGGTCGCAGCAGCCCATCTTATTCTTTTCCTTCTTTTTCCTTGAACGTTCATACCTCACACCAGAATTCAATAGGTTCATCGACGAATTTCCAGTTCTTTGTAACGATAGTTAGAAAACCATAAATATGCTAGAATATCATTACTTCAACAATATTTGAAATAGATAATCAACAATAGGTATAGGCCGATACGATGAACGATGAGAACGGATCAACGCCTACCGCATGCGATAAACCCGCCCGGCTCGGGTTCCTGAGCAAGTACCTCACCCTCTGGATATTTCTGGCCATGGCTGTAGGTGTTGGCCTGGGTTCATTGGTCCCCGATCTGGCGACCTATCTAGAGGACCTGAGCATTGGCACGACCTCGATACCGATAGCGATCGGTCTCATCCTGATGATGTACCCTCCCCTGGCCAAGGTGAAGTACGAGCAGCTCGGCAAGATCACCAGGGGCGGCGAGACCAAAAAGATGGTCACCACCTCTCTGCTCCTGAACTACGCCGTGGGCCCAATGGTCATGTTCGCACTGGCCTGGATATTCCTTCCGGACCAGCCCGAATACCGCATAGGGCTCATACTGACCGGTGTCGCTCGGTGCATCGCCATGGTCCTGGTCTGGAACCAGCTGGCGAAGGGAGACACGGAGTACGCGGCCATTCTGGTGGCACTGAACTCGGTGTTCCAGATAGTGCTGTATTCGTTCTACGCCTACTTCCTCATAACGGTGCTGTCCGATGTGGTATCTCCAGGATCCGGAGTGGCGGTGGACATATCCATTTTATCGGTGGCGATCAGCGTCATCATCTATCTGGGCATACCGTTCTTCGCCGGGGTGGTCACGCGCTATACGCTGCTGCCTAGGAAAGGGGAGGAGTGGTACGATAATAAGTTCATGCCGGTGATGGGAAAGATATCGCTGCTGGCGCTGCTCTTCACCATCGTGGTGATGTTCTCCCTCAAGGGGGAGTACATAGTGGATCTGCCTTTCGACGTGGTCAGGGTGGCCATACCGCTGCTGTTCTATTTCCTGATCATGTTCCTGCTCTCGTTCTGGGTGTCGATTCGCCTGAACTTCGATTATCCACATGCCGCGTCCCAGTCGTTCACCGCGGCCAGCAACAACTTCGAACTGGCGATCGCCGTGGCCATCGGCGTGTTCGGCATCGGTTCGGGGGTGGCCTTCGCGGCCGTGATCGGCCCGCTGGTGGAGGTGCCGGTGCTCATCAGCCTGGTCAATCTATCGCTGTACTTCCAGCGTAAGTATTACGGACCTGATGGAAAGAGAAAGTTGAGAACCACGGAGGAATGACGCGCGAACCCTGGGACGTCGGGGCTTGTAGCGATCGCCGCTTCGGTGGCTGGTGTTAGTCAGCCCAATCAAGGGCGGTGCCATAGCCCAGGGCGGCATCCGGTGTCGATCACCACCGAGCGATGCTGGAAGGCCATACCACATCAGATTCCTGCGCTGCCGAAGGATTAATAAAAAATAATTTCGGCGATGGCGGAAGGGGTCAGGGAAAATTATTAAATATAATTCCGAGCATCATTTCAAAAAATATTGAAATTAAGGTCGTGGTACTGACGTCCAACCTAATATTCGATGCATTGAACAGCGGCCTTCTGGCGGTACTTGAATATCTGGCGCAACATGTCATCACTTGTCTGGTGCCGGCGTTCTTCATCGCTGGGGCCATAGCCGCCCTGGTGAAGAAGGATGCCATACTGAAGTACTTCGGACCCAAGGTCGAGAAGTACAAATCTTATACGGTGGCATCGGTCTCAGGGACCATACTGGCCGTTTGCAGTTGCACCATCCTGCCGCTTTTCGCCGGGATATACAAGAAAGGAAGCGGGATAGGTCCCGCCACAACCTTCCTGTTCTCCGGGCCGGCGATCAACATCCTCGCCATCATCTATACCGCTCAGGTGCTAGGAGTGGACCTCGGCATTGCCAGGGCGGCGTTCGCCATAACCATGTCGATTGCGATCGGGCTCATAATGGCGTTCCTGTTCCAAAAAGAAGATGACAAGAAAAGCACTGGAATCAAGCCATTTGTAAGCTCCGAAGAAGGAGAGAAGAGGCCCAGGTGGGTAATACCCACCTTCTTCGTCCTCATGGTGGCCATACTCCTGATAGGGGCCTCAAAGCTGGACTGGGTTCCCAAGCTGGGCATAGTGTACTTCCTGACCATAGGGGTGGCAGTGATCCTGATATACTACTTCCAGAGGCAACAGGTCACGGATTGGGGTCTGGAGACATGGGACCTTACCAAGAAGATATTTCCCATTCTGGTCGCCGGAACGTTCTTCGTGGGCGTGTTCGCCTTCTTCGTGCCGCCGGAGACCTTCCGGCCTTATCTGGGCGACAACGGACTGAGCGCCAACCTGCTGGCATCGGTGTTGGGGGCGCTCCTCTACATGCCCACGCTACTGGAGGTGCCCATCGTCGGAGGCACCCTCGGATATACCTCCGGGGTAATGGCCTCGGGCCCCGCGCTGGCGCTGCTGCTTTCCGGTCCGACCACCAGCCTGCCGTCGATAGCCGTTCTTTACAAGATAATGGGAATGAAGAAGACCGTGGTCTATTGGGTCCTGGTGGTTGGAATGTCGACCATCGCTGGTATGATGTTCGGTCTCATAGTGGGGTAGAAGTTAAATTTTGATCGATGTAGAAAGAAGGAAGGAGGGATAGAATGAAGATCGAGATAATGGGAACCGGTTGCATGAAATGCAAGAAGCTGTACCAGCTGGTGAACGAAGTGGTCAAGGAGATGGGATTGCAGGCCGAGGTGGTGAAGGTCGAGGACCTGCAGGCCATGATGGACCTGGGGGTCATGATAACTCCCGCCCTGTTCATAAACGGGGAGGCCGTGGCCGCCGGACGCGTTCCGGGAAAGGATGAGCTTAAAAAGATGATCACGGAGGCTGGGAAGTGAGCGACGAAAAGCCAAAATGTTCCTGCGGTAGCGGTTCCAAGGTGATCATCTATTCCTGCTCCGGAGCATCCAACGTCGGGCAGCTGGCCAACGAGGTAACCATCGAACTGGTCCAAGCAGGGAAGGGATCGATGGGCTGTCTGGTCGGCCTGAGCGCGCACGTGTCCACCATGGTCCAGAACGCCAAGGCCGCCGACGCATTGCTGGTCATTGACGGATGCGGCGTCAAGTGCGGAAAAAAGGCACTGGAGCACATCAGTTTGACCAACTTCGACAGCGTGGTCATCACGGAGATGGGAGTGAAGAAGACCTACGAACTGAGAGGCGACCGGGACAAGCTGCCTGAGCTGATCGAACGGATATCCGAGCGCCTGAGGCCCGTCAGACCGATTGCCGTCGGGGACGAGGGCTCTTCCGCGGGTTGCGGATGCGGCTGTGACTAACGGTCGCGAACAATTACCTTTCAGGGCCGAACCTGTGAACAAATCTACTATCAAAAATTGGTACATAGGGGGTTTTAACCATACCAAGGAATGGTGATGGAAATAAGGTCCCGGTCCGGGAAAAAAGAGGGCGGAACCTGTTCGTCTCACTATATTTCTGAAGGATTTCCTCAGACTTGCCTCATGCTGCCGTTGATCGCTATCTCGGCGATATCGACAGCGTACATGGTCGAACGGATAATGGAGTCCATGACCATGTTGATGATGATGGCCTCCCGGCTATCTTTCGCCCGAGTGCTCTGACCGAGCTTCTCGCAGCGTTTGACGACCTCTCTCCCCTCGTCGATCACCTCATTGGCTTCGGGGATGTCCTTGCGGAACAAAGAGTCCATTCCCTTTTCCAGCACGCGCATAGACTCCGCGCTCAGCTTCCGGATCTCAGCTGCGTTAGGAAGCTTGTCCTCGTCCTCCGCGGAAAGCAGGGCGTTCCTGGAGATGCGCACGGCGTGGTCGCCTATGCGTTCTATTCCCCTCGCAACAAGCATAAGGTCGTTCGATTCGAATATGTCCAGGCCCATGCGGTCCCCGAGCCGGCGGTCCCTGGCGATGAGGGTGTTCTGCTTCACGGCCATCCAGTAGAGCCGGTCCACATCCGTGTCACGGTCGATGACGTCCTCCGCCAATCCCTTGTCCTCCTCGCACAACGCCTCGATGGCGTCAGCGTGCATGGAGCGGACGATGAGATGCATGCGGCGCACGCACTTCTCCTGAGGCAGTTCGATAGGGTCGGACAGGTCGTGCATGATGACGCTGTTGGCCGTCTCCTCGACGACCTCCGGTCCGATAGCTAAACGGGAAAATTCCCGGATGGCGCTCTTGGCCTCCGGCTCCATGCGGTCCTTGGAACGGACCTCTATGATGTTGTATCCTACGAGATAAGCGCCTATGAGCTTGCGGGTGAGGTGCTCGGCGCTTTCGTCACCGTCCGTCCAGATCTCCTTCTTGAACGTCTCCTTGCGGCGGTCCATGTTGGTGTCCAGAAGAATCGTCCCGTCCAGCTGGACGGCCATGGAGACCTGGTCACCTGCTTTTAATCCAGAGGAGTCCACCCAGCTCTTCGGCAGCGACACTGTCAACGTGGACGCCCCGGTCTTCTGCACCCGGCGGATCTCGGTGTTCATGGCGTTATCCCGTTTCACGAGCATACTTAAGTGCTTATTGTATATACAAAACTTACTAGAAATATAAAAAATACTTATTGATACTATTTCTATATACATAATACAAGAATATATTCTATTTCGCCAATGTATATAAACAGCGCCCTAGGTAGCTCGACCCGGAGAAAATGCACAAAGAGCTTGCCGGGACAGGAAAGGACTTCGGCGTAAGACGCCAGCTCGATCCTCCGTTTATCGTCCTAAATGACTGGACCGCGGCTCCTTGTTCTTTCTTTACAACTCAAAGGTGAATGAATGGAGAACAAGATGAAGTACCTGGTCATCGGCGTCGTAGCCATAATCATAGTGGCCGCCGTCGGTGTGTTCCTCTTCCAGGGCGATGATGACGATAACGATGAAGGCGGCGTCATCATGCAGAAGGGGTCCGATACATTGCTTGAGCTCTGCCAGATCTGGGCAGAGGAATACATGGCCGAGAACTCGGCCGTTGAGGTGGAGGTGTCCGGCGGCGGAAGCAGCACCGGCATCACCGCCCTGATAAACGGACAGGTGGACGTGGCACAGGCCTCCCGCCAAATAAAGGCCAGCGAGATAGAGAGCGCCCAGGCCGCCGGGTTCACCCCGGTGGAGTTCAAGGTGGCCATCGATGGTATAGCGATCATCGTGCACACCTCGAACGACATCGGCGTTCTGACCGTGGAACAGCTCCGCGGCATCTACAACGGCAGTATAACCAACTGGAACCAGGTCGGTGGCGCTGATGAGGACATCACCCTCTACGGCCGCCAATCCACCTCCGGAACGTACGAGTTCTTCTGGGAGCACGTGCTGAAGAAGGAGAACTACTCCATGGAGATGAACATGCTCTCCGGCAACTCCGCTATAGTCGCGGCGGTGCAGGGAGATGCGGGCGGCGTCGGTTACGTCGGCATCGGTTACGCTAGCGCTTCCGGCATCAACGTCCTGGACCTGAAGAAGGATTCCGAATCCGAAGCCTTCGCCCCTACCGACGAGTCCGCGGTCAAGTCCGGTAAGTACGACCTTTCCCGGTACCTGTACCTGTACACCAAGGGCACCCCGACCGGCATAGTGAAGGACTACCTGCGCTGGATCGTCAACTTCGACGACGGCCAGAGCATGGTCGGCGAGATCGGTTTCTACGAGATATCCCAGAACGCCTATGAGGACAACCTGGTGAAGATGGGCGTCACACCCGCGTCCGTCACCCTCACGCAGAAGGGATCGGACACCCTGCTGGAGCTTTGCCAGCTGTGGTCCGAGGACTTCCACGCTGACAACTCCTGGATAACCGTCGAGGTTTCCGGCGGCGGAAGCAGCACCGGGATAACCGCACTAGTGGGCGGCCAGGTGGACCTGGCCCAGGCTTCCAGGAAGATCAAGACCAGCGAGATCGAGGCCGCCCAGGCCAATGGCGTGAACCCTGTGGAGTTCAAGGTGGCCATCGATGGCATAGCGATCATCACCCACACCGACAACCCGGTGAGCGTCCTGACCGTCGAGCAGCTGCGCGGGATCTACAACGGCAGTATAACCAACTGGAACCAGGTCGGCGGGAACGATGAAGCGATCACCCTCTACGGTCGCCAGTCCACATCCGGCACCTACGAGTTCTTCTGGGAGCACGTCCTGAAGAAGGAGAACTACTCGCAAGAGATGAACATGCTCTCCGGCAACTCTGCCATCGTGTCCGCGGTCCAGGGTGACGAGGGCGGCGTCGGTTACGTCGGCATAGGTTACGCCAGCGCCCAGGGCATCAACGTCCTGGACCTGAAGAAGAACGACACCGCGACGGCATATTCGCCGCTGGACGCCGATGCGGTCCAGTCCGGACAGTACGACCTGTCCAGGTACCTGTACATCTACACCGACGGCACCCCGACGGACCAGGTCAGCCGCTGGCTGAGCTGGATCCTGGACGCCGATCTGGGACAGCAGGTGGCGGTGGAGGTCGGCTTCTATCCCCTTTCGGAAGAGGTAATCGCCGAGGAGAGGGCCAAGCTGGGCTGATCCAAACCTTTTCCTTAACCCTTTAACCAAACCCCATAAAACCATTTCCAAACCCCACAAGGAGCGTTGTTAGAGTGGCGTTAAAGTTGCGTAAGGAAGGGAGGCAGCGGAAGCTCCGTCTAAACAAGCATCTGCCTCCTCATGAAAAAGTGATCCAGCTGGTGCTGATGGTAGCTACCTGGACCTCCGTTCTGGCATTGGCCGCGGTGTTCGGCGAGCTGCTGATGGGGGCGCTGCCAGCTTTCACCTCCATCAACATAATCGATTTCTTCACCGGCACGGTATGGAATCCCGCCCATCCCATGTATCCGCTCTACGGCATCGTGCCGCTATTCGTAGGTACGATGATGGTGTCCTTCGGGGCGGCGCTCATCGCCATCCCCATCGGGCTGGGATGCTCGATCTGGCTTGCGGAGCTCGCAAGCCCCCGCGTGAAAGCCATATTCAAGCCGGCCATAGAGATGCTGGCCGGGATCCCGTCGGTCATATTCGGTTTCTTTGCGTTAGTTATTCTATCGGAATGGATCGCGGTCGTGTTCGATCCCGTTACCAAGCTGAACGCCCTGAACGGGGCGATAATGCTGGCCGTCATGATGGTTCCTATAATGGTCACCGTGGCCGAGGACGCCATGAACGCCGTTCCCCGCAGCCTCCGCGAGGCGTCCTTGGCGCTGGGCGCCACTCGCTGGGAGACCATTCGTCACGTCGTGGTCCCCGCTTCGTTATCTGGAGTTGTGGCCGCTATCGTTCTGGCCTTTGGCAGGGCGGTCGGTGAAACGATGACCGTACTCATGGCCACCGGGAACGCCACGCTGCTGCACTTCGACTTCCTGCGTTCCGTTCAGACGATGACGGCCGCCATCGCCATAGACTTCGGCGAGGTGGAGTTCGGTTCCGAACACTATCACGTGCTCTTCCTGGTCGGGCTGGTGCTGTTCATAATAACCTTCGTCATCAACTTCCTGGCCGAGTGGGTCACCAGGCGCTACCGGGAGGAGTACTGATGATGCTCAACCGTAAAGCGACCGAGATAGCGGTCTTCAGCATGTTCCGGGGCTGCGCCCTGCTGGTCGTGCTGGCCTTGGTTGTTCTGCTGGGATACATCGCCACTGGCGGTCTGGAGCGCTTGAGCATCGAGTTCCTCACCGAAATGCCCCGCCGGGCCAATACCGAAGGTGGAATTCTTCCAGCGATCGTAGGCACGTTCTACCTGATGCTGATCGTCCTGTCGATATCGGTCCCCATCGGCGTCATGTCCGCCATTTATCTGGTGGAGTACGAGCAGAGCTCCTGGATGGGCCGGGTGTTCAAATTGGCCATTTACAACCTGGCCGGGGTCCCGTCGATAGTGTACGGACTGCTTGGTCTGAGCATCTTCGTGGCCTTCCTGGGTCTTGGTTTCTCCCTGATATCGGCCGGTCTCACTCTCAGCATTATGACCCTGCCGCTGATGATATCGTCCGCCAGGGAAGCCATAGCTGCCGTACCCAGTACCGTTCGGGAAGCGTCCTACGCGCTCGGCGCTACCAAGTGGCAGACCATCTGGCATCATGTTCTGCCCTACGCCCTTCCGGGAATATTCACCGGGATAATCCTATCCGTGTCCCGGGCCGCCGGCGAAACGGCTCCGCTCATGCTAACCGGAGTGGCCATGTCACTGCAGCGCCTGCCAGACAGCTTCTTCGACAGCTTCATGGCCTTGCCCTATCACGTGTTCTACATGGCCACGCAGTCCTCCGACCTGCTGGCCACCCGGCCGATCCAGTACGCGACAGCGCTCGTGCTTCTGCTTCTGGTGCTGGGAATGAACCTCGTGGCCATAGTCCTCAGGAAAAGATACCGCGACAAGTACAGGTGGTAAAAATGACCACAGCGATACACACAGACGATCTTCACGTATACTTCGACAAGAACCACGCCCTCAAGGGCGTGAGCATGGACATCGAGATGAACCAGGTGACCGCCGTCATCGGACCTTCCGGTTGCGGCAAGTCCACGTTCATCAGGTGCATCAACCGCATGAACGACCTGATCCCCGGCTGCATCGTCAAAGGTAAAGTGATGGTGGACGGGGAGGACGTCAATGCTGACGAAGTTGACGTCGTTGACGTCCGCCGCCGCATCGGGATGGTGTTCCAGAAGCCCAACCCGTTCCCCAAGAGCATCTACGAGAACGTTGCTTATGGTCCTCGACTGCATGGGGTAGCCGAAATGGTGGACGGCAAGTTGCGCCGGCGCAAGCACACCAAGAAGGAGCTGGACGAGGTCGTCGAGCACTCATTGCGCAGGGCGGCGCTGTGGGGCGAGGTCGAGGACCGCCTGGACAAGAGCGGCACGTCGCTATCCGGCGGACAGCAGCAGAGGCTGTGCATCGCCCGGACGTTGGCCGTAAATCCGGAGATAATCCTCTTCGACGAGCCTTGCTCCGCTCTCGATCCGATCGCAACCGCAAAGATCGAGGACCTGTTGGTGGACCTGAAGAAGGACTATACGGTAGTGATCGTAACTCACAGCATGCAGCAGGCGGCGCGCATATCCGATAGGACCGCCTTCTTCTATCTCGGCGACCTGATAGAGATGGGCGACACCAAGCAGATATTCGAGAAGCCGCAGAAGGAGCTTACCGAGCAGTACATAACCGGGAGGATGGGCTGATGACCCCGCGTACGACTTTCAATCATGAGATGGAGGAGCTGAACAAGGAGATAACCGAGATGGCCAACGCCTCCCGGACCGCTTTCGAAAAATCGGTACAGATGATCACCGACATGGACTTCTCCCTGCGCGAGGAAGTCCGGGCGTTAGACAAGCGCGTCTACCAGCTCAACGAGCAGATCGACCGGCACTGCCTGGACATCATCGCCTTGCACTCGCCCGTCGCCAGTGACCTCCGTCTGATATCCGCCTGCCTGAAGATGGTAGAGGACCTCAACCGCTTCGGCCGCTACGCGACGGATATCGCCGAGCTCATCGACGATTTTGAAGAGGGAAAGGCGTTCAAGCGCTTCGAGTCGCTGCGCACCATGTCCTGCCTGGTGGTCGGTATCGTTGACGATGCGGTGTATTCGTTCCTGCAGCGGGATGCCGAAAAAGCGTCACACCTGCACGAGAGGGATGATGCTGTTGATGCGTTATACGACACCATCTTCCGGGAGATATTGACGTACATGATGGAGGACCCCAAGAAGATCACCGTGGGCATCGACCTGATACTTGTCGCCCGCTACATGGAGAGGGTGGCCGACCACGCCTGCAACATCGGCGAGTACGTTTACCACATGGTGACCGGCGAGCGCCTCGATCCCAAATTAAGGACCGGGAACGTCGAGCAGCCTCCGTGCCGCATATTCGAGCACCCCGACCCCCGTTCCGACCTGGACCTGAAGTGACGATGAGAACGCTCCTAAACCCCTTCCAAACCTCTTACCATTTTTTATCAAACCAGCGGCACAAGGCTAATAACCATTCAGCTTCATAGTTCGTATCAATGAACGACTGCAAGATGAAGGCCAAGATGGCCGTTGACGAGCTGGAAAAGCAGATGGGCGGTTACGTGCCGCCGACGCTGCACCACATCAAGAACAACCACCCCGCCCTGGCGGTCATCATCAAGGACATGGACAAGGTCATCAACACCGATGGGGCGTTGGACCGCAAGACCAAGCGCTTGATCGCTCTGGCCTGCGTCGCCGTACGCATGTGCGAAGGCTGCATCTATCCGCAGGCGAAGGTGGCCAAGAACTGCGGTGCTACGCGGGAAGAGATCATGGAGGCTCTGAACATCGCCGTACTGACTGGCGGGGTACCCTCCTGGTCCACCGCCCGCATAGGGATCACGGAGCTGTTCGCGGAGTGGGACGCCGAGGACGCGGAGAAGGAGCTGCTCAGCGAGAAGGCCGTTCCGAGGAAGGTCTCCGTGAAGCCCGGGGCAGGCAAGAAACCGGCCAAGAAGAAGTAAGCCAGTCATCGGCCATAAAACATCTTTCTTTCTTTTATTATTTTAATCAATTTATTCTTATTTTGGCAAAGTATTTATAATATCTCCTCATCACTTTACCCCGGAGAAATCACTTTGGCGTATCGACCTAACCGGAACAAGAGCAAGGCGGGGAAACCGAACAATTACCGGGACCGGGACGCGCCGTCAACCCGCGTTGGCATGCTTAACCAACGCCGTCTGGGCGAGTTCAGGTACGACGTCCGGGAGCTGTTCGTCGACAACCAGATGGACCCCGACCTAGCATCGACGTTCCTGGCCAGCATCATCGCCAAAGGTTCGCGCCAGGGCATCCGGGACGCCAAGGACTTCGTCCGCGAGCAGCAGGCCGCCGGCATCATCACCAAGCAGGTCATGGACGGCTTGATCTATTATCTGGACCGCTACACCAAGTACCAGAGCCAGCAGACCGGCGAGTAAGCGATCGGTCGGCTCCCCTTATCAACTTCAGTAAGAAATTTTAACGATGGTCATTCATCGTAAGCGGTGATCTGCATCCATCCTGAACCGTATCGATCATAGTTCTGCCCCAGGTACCAGAAGAACCACCCCTCCTCGACCGTGAACTCCAACGTGCCGTTACCGCTGAACGAACGCTGCTCGTCATACAGCAGCAGTCCTCCATCCAGCATCGTCCACACCATGCTCTCGTTCATCAGGACGAAGGAGTATTCGGTGAGGTTCAGCTTGAAGCGAAGGTCCTTTCCCTCCGCCGGTTCCCATATCGAAAAGGCCATTCCTCCCTGATTCATATTATTCGTTTCGCCCTGGCTAAGAGCGAACTTATACACCTGCACCTGCGGTTGGTATTCATCAGCGGGGTCCATATCTTTGATCTCGGTAAAGTTCGTGTCCGAAAGGAGGTATGTCAGCCGGTAGTCCTGACCGATGACGTCCATTCGGTAGGTCAACGATGTCTCCACTCCCAAGTAGAACACCGTGATGCCCATACCATCCTTAAGAAAGGCTGGCCCAATCGACCGCTCAACGGCCTTCTCTCCCCAGGTGGTCTCTATGATCGCAAGGTCCAGAAGGTAACCGGAGCTGAACATCACCCGTAGAGGTGAGCTTAAAGCGAACAAAGGAGGCAGCTCGCCAACTTGGCTTACCGGGGTCGTGATCAATAAACAACCTGTGCCGTAATGAGGTGGCATCGGTCCGAACGGCCCGGAAGGTTCGTTCTCCGCCCCAATAAACATCACGGCCGTCACAGACAGGACCATGATCGCCGCCACTAGTATAACTGGCCAGATCTTAGGGTCCCCTGACACTTTCCCCACCTAACGTAATGCATTTTTCGGGGACATGATAAATCTATCTATTGTTTTTAATAAAATGAGAACGAGCAGAGGAATCTGTAATCAAAGTACCATCGTCTCGCGCAGAGCAGATCATACGGGCGACGTTCTAGTCACCGCCCAAGGTCCGCTCACGACCTTCAGTCCCTAGTCTCTATCAGGAACACTTTCCGCTGAGCTCAAGCTCGCTTTCCATCATTCGGACCTTCTCGATTTATACCGCACCATCAATAGATTTAAGCTATCATCCGCAAGTCGTTTCCGGTAAGGTGGGGGTTATGTCGGAACAAGCGAAGATGTTCCAGGTGATGCTGCTGGCCGTGTCGTTGGTATTGGTAAGCGGAGCGGCCTTCTACATGGGCGGAGAGAACGACGGTCCTGTGCCGACGCTGCCCGAGGATACGTACATGATGCTCACGTACGAGGTCGAGGGGGAGTTGGAAGGGATGACGGTGAACGGGTCCTTCGGGGTTGAGGTTCTGCTCACCGGTGAATCCGGTATCATGTACCAATGGCCTTACAACACGACCGGGAACCTGGGTCCCCTGACGACCCTGCCTGCGCACTTATTCTATATGGACTGCTTCCTGGTGCGGTCGACGATAGACACCCCCTGGGGGGAGAAGCAGGGAACGCTCGACATAAGCCACAACTTCAACTCGAACCGGAGCCTGGGCGTGGTGTTCACCTACCGGGGTGCGCACACCGGCCTGGCATATCGCATGGACCTGGTCGCCCCGGGGGCTAAGGCAACATACTCCCTGGCCAACGTAAATATCACCGGGATGGAGGACCTGGACCTGAACGTCCGGGAGGACATCAGCGATCTGACCGATTTCCGTCATGTGGTGGACGGGTACAGCAGTTACTTGGGAGGGGGCGGTTTATGGGGTCTGCTGGAAGCCCGGGGT
>JBFYNB010000016.1:0-22524 GCA_041304605.1 Methanomassiliicoccales archaeon | reverse complement strand
CAATGGCAGTTCCGCAAGCTCATGGAGAAAGGTCTGCTCATCCAGAAGCCTTATTACGCCCCCGCCTGCGTCGCCCACGGCCCGGTGGCCATAGACGCCTCTGAAACGGACATCCAGTGCGGCGGGTCCGCGGAGACCGTCGAGTACACCCTTCTCAAGTTCAAGTGCGGCGACATGTACCTGGTGGCCGCCACCCTGCGTCCGGAGACGGTCTTCGGGCAGACCAACTTCTGGGTCAACCCTAACGCGGATTACGTCAAGGTCCGGGTCGGTCAGGAAACATGGGTGGTCAGCGAGGACGCCTACTTCAAGCTCACCTATCAGATGGACGACGTGGAGAGGATCGCGCCGGTGAAAGGGTCCGACCTTATCGGCCTGAAATGCCTGGCGCCCATGGTGCACCGGGAGATACTTACCCTGCCGGCGGACTTTGTGGACCCCAACGTGGGAACTGGGCTCGTCACCTCCGTCCCTTCGGACTCCCCGGACGACTGGATATCGCTCAGGGCAGTGCAGGAGGATGACGCCACCCTCGACCGTTACGGGCTGGATAAGGCAGCCGTGAAAGCGATCGAACCGATAGCCATCATCGAGATGAAGGGCTGGTCCGACCTTCCGGCAGTTGAGGTCACCGCGAAGATGGGGATCACTTCGCCGGGCGATCCAAAGCTGGAGGACGCCAAGAAGCTGGTGTACAAGGACGGCTTCCACACCGGCAAGATGAACGCCACCGCCGGCGAGTACGCCGGGCTTCCGGTCATGGAAGCGAAGGAACGGATGAAGCAGACCATGGTCGCCTCCGGAGAGGCCGCGGTGATGTACGACCTTTCGGAAACGGTCACCTGCCGCTGCGGGGAAAGGGTCGTCATCAGAAAGGTCAACGACCAGTGGTTCATAGATTACGCCAACGCCGAGGCGACCGCAGCCTCCAAGGAGCAGGCCAAGAACATGGAGATATTCCCGGCCGAGTACTATCAGAACATCCACGGCGTTCTGGATTGGTTCCGGGAGCGAGCCTGCGTTCGTCAGGGCAACTGGATCGGCACGAAGTTCCCCTTCGACGAGAAGTGGATCATCGAGGCCATCTCCGATTCCACGCTGTATCCGATCTACTATACCATCTCCAAGTTCGCCAACGACGGTTCCGTGAAGGCCGAGCAGATGACCGAGGAGTTCTTCGACCTGGTCATACTGGACAAGGGCGACCCCGCGAAGGTCTCCGCTTCCACCGGCATCGACCGTGAACTGCTCAAGAAGATACGAAACGACGTGCATTACTGGTACCCCCTGGACCTCAACCTGGGCGGAAAGGAGCACCTGACCGTGCACTTCCCGGCCTTCCTGATGAACCATGTGGCCCTGCTTCCCAGGGAAATGTGGCCCCGCGGAATATTCGTCAACTGGTGGGTCATGGGAAAAGGAGGCAAGATATCCAAGTCCAAGGGCGGCGCCCAGCCGATACCGGGGGCGGCCGAGGAGTACGGAGTGGACGCGCTTCGCCTTTACTACGCCCACATCGCCTCGCCCCACGCGGACGTGGACTGGGACAATGAGGCCGTGGAAGGCTACACCGCCCGCACCGAGAAGATGGAGCGGACGCTCCTGGACCTCATGGCGCTGAACGGGCAGCAGAGCGATGTCGATGGCTGGATGGTGTCGCGAATGGCCTCCCGCGTCCTCCGGGTGAAGGAGATGATGCGAACGTACGATCTGCGCTCCATGGCCAACGAGGTTTATTTTGAAGCGTTCAACGACCTGCGCTGGTACCAGAGGAGGGGAGGGTGCCACGCCCCCACCATCGCACGGGTCCTGGACCTTCTCCTGCCCCTGATGATGCCGATAACCCCACATACCGCCGAAGAGCTGTGGGAGGCCTCCGGACACAGGGACCTGCTATCAGCCAGGCTGCTCCCTGAGATCGGGGAAGAGGAGATCGACGTCTCCAAGGAAAGGGCCGAGGACTACCTCCGCGGCCTGATGGACGACGCCAACGAGATCCTCAAGGTCACCGGAATAAGGCCGGCCAAGATAACCTTGTTCACCACCGCCCCCTGGAAGCGGGAGGTGGTGTCCATGGCCGTGGAGCTGCTCGACAAGGGCGATCTCAAGGTCCCCACCCTCACCAAGATGGCCATGGCCAATGAGCTAGTGCGCATCAAAGGCAAGGAGGCGTCCGACTTCGCTCGGAAAACGGCAGAGGACCTCATGAAGAGATCGCCGGCCGAGGCCAAGAAGCTGGCGCAGAGGTTCGACGAGCTCTCGTTCCTGCGGTCGAGCAAGGATTTCCTGGAGAAGGAGTACGGCTGCGCGATAGAGGTGCACGAGGCCGGAGAGCCCGGCGTTGCGGACCCGCAGAACAAATCCCGCCAAGCAGCCCCCTGGCGCCCGGCGATACTGGTGGAGTGATCAGTCGCCCCAGCGCCGAAACAGCTCGTGCGGCTGCCCCAGCTGGTCCAGTATCTTTCCGACCAGGAAGTTGACCAGGTCCTCCACCGTCTGCGGTTTCGGGTAGAATCCGGGACTGGCCGGCAGTATGATCGCCCCGTCCTCCGCTAGGCGCAGCGAGTTCCTCAGCATTATGGGGCTCTGCGGAGTTTCCCTGGGAACAACTATCAGCTTGCGGCGCTCCTTCATGCACACCGCGGCCGCTCTGGTGACCAGGTTGTCGGCGATACCGGACGCGATCTTGGCCAGCGTGGACTCGGAACAGGGGCAAATGATCATGGTGTCGAAGCGGTGACTGCCGGAAGCCACCGGGGCGAAAAGCTCATCCTCGTGATAGACGGCATCGGCTAGTTCCGTCACCTGCTCGACGGTGTAGGTGGTCTCCGCCTCCAATATCCGCTTCGCCGTTTCCGTAATGATGAGCGCCTTCTCGCCTTCCAATTCCTCGAGCAGCCTTATCCCGTAGATGATGCCGGATGCCCCGGTGATAGCCACGACGGTCTTCACGCTCCCAATTAAGCATTGACGCGTATTTCAAATCTTACGCTTGGCACCCCGAAACGTTCTTTAGGGGTGTCGTTATCGCTCACCTAGCCAAATCAAAATCAGGCCCGGTCCCGCAGCACCGTCCCTCTGGTGCAGGCACCAGAAGGGGTTTGGAGCACAATAATCCTTATATAGGGGTACCATATTAGTGGCCGAACATACCATTTGGTCTAGTCTATATCTGAAGTTCATTGAGGTTGGTTAAGATGGTTACGGTCTATGATGTGCCCTCCGAGAAGCTGATCGCGAACGTTGCCCAGAAGTTGAAGGACTCTGGGTCAGTGAACCCACCCGAGTGGGCGGAGTTCGCCAAGACCGGCGTTCACACGGAGAAGGCCCCGATCCAGGTCGACTGGTGGTACACCAGGGCGGCCTCAGTGCTGAGAAAGGTCTATATCAAGGGTCCGATCGGTACCTCCAAGCTTGCCGCAGAGTATGGCGGGTTCAACGACCGCGGGTCCAGACCGAACAGGGCCGTCAAGGGCAGCCGCTCCATCATCAGGAAGTCCCTGATGCAGCTGGAGACCGCTGGTCTGGTCGTCAGGAACAAGAACAACGGGCGCGTCGTCACCCCCAAGGGCCAGGCCCTTCTGGACAACGCCGCCAAGGAAGTCATCGACTCCAACTGATCGAGGTGATGTCCGTGGAAGATGCTGAGCTCATGGAACTGCGGCGGCGCAAGATGGCCGACATGCAGCGCCAGGGAGAGCAGCAGGCGGTCATGGATCAGCAGGCCCAGGCAATGGAGGCCCAAAGGCAGGCGATCCTTCGCCAGCTGCTGACCCCCGAGGCCCGCGACCGGCTGGCCAACGTCCGCATGGCTTACCCGGACATAGCCCGCTCCGTCGAGGACCAGCTCATCAGGCTGGCCCAGAACGGGCAGATAAACTCCCAGATAGACGAGCCTACCCTGAAGCAGATCCTCAGGAAGGTCTCCCCTCAGAAGAGGGAAATTAACATTGAGAGGAAGTAAAATGGCACGCAACAAGCACTCCGCCATGAAGGCGCGATTGATGAAGAAGCTGAAGCAGAACCGCCGGGTGCCGGCGTGGGTCATGATGAGGACCGACCGCGCTTTCCTGCGCCACCCCATGAGAAGGAACTGGCGCCACAGCAAGTTGAAGGAGTGAGTTAAATGGCCGAAGAGAACGAGTCTGTATACATTATTCCGCTTATCAAGACGAAGATGGTCCCCACCCCCGGTCGATCGGACCGGGCAATAAAGGAGATCCGGGCCTACATAGCTCGCCACATGAAGACCGAGGAAGAGCAGGTTTGGATCGACCCCAAGGTCAACGAGGCCATATGGGCCCGCGGCAAGACCGCTCCTCCGAGCAAGATGCGGGTCAAGGCCGTCCGTTTCGAGGACGGACTGGTCGAGGTCTCTCTTCCTACCGAGTGAGCGCTAGAACATGTTGCGGGTCTCTAGCTACAACGGCGTGGAGTTCATAGGAGTGTATGCTGTGGCCAACGAGGCCATGGCCGTAGTTCCCATGGACTCTGACGACCGTTTCCAGGAGGACATCTCTACCGCCCTGGACCTCGAATGTCAAAAAGGGACCATAGCCAGCACCAACCTTATCGGTGCGTTGGTGGCCATGAACTCCTACGGGGTCGCTGTCAACAGCTTCGCCACGGACATCGAGATAGGTATCTTTTCCAAACTGCAGGTCGCCAGGCTCGATGACCGTTTGAACGCCTGCGGGAACAACATCCTGGTAAACGACAACGGATGCCTGGTCAATCCGGAGATGAACGACAAGAGCGTTCATGTTCTGGAGGAAGTTTTCAACGTGGATGTCGTCCGCGGCACCGTGGCCGGGCAGAACACCGTGGGTTCGGTGTGCAAGGTCACCAACAAGGGGCTTATCTGCCACCCCGCGTCGTCCGCCGCCGATCTCAAGCTGCTTAGGGACCTTTTCAAGGTCGAACCCAAGATAACCACTCTGAACTACGGCTCCCCGTACGTCGGCGCGAGCATCGTGGCCAACAGCAAGGGCGGAGTGGTCGGTTCGAGAAGCACCCCGATAGAACAGGGCCGCGTGGAAGAGGCCCTGGACATAATCAGCTGATCACTGGGAGAACACCCAGTACTCGGTCTCTTCGGGCAGGTCCTCGGCCTCGAACTCCACTTCGTTGCCGACCCGGACCACTTTTTCCTCGGGCAGCCCCTTCAGGAAACCGTCGGCGTTCTGAATGGACATCGACAGCCCCCCGACGCGGAAGTGCATGGGAATGGCGACCTTCGGATTGATCCTTTTAACGAGAAGCTGCGCCTGCGCTCCGTCGATGGTGAACACTCCGCCCACGGGCAGAAAAAGTACATCGACCTCTCCCAGCTCTTTGATCTGCGCTTCCGAAAGCATGTGGCCGAGATCGCCCAGATGGCAGAAGCGCACACCGCCCAGGGTAAGGTGGAAGATGCACATCCTCCCCCTCTTCTCCCCATTGACGTCGTCGTGGAACCCGGTTATTCCGCGGATGGCCACCCCTTTGATGGTCTTAGGAGTGATGTCCTTCACCACCACATACTCGCCTTTGATCACCCGCACCGCGTTGTGATCGAAATGATCATGACTTATCGTAACCACGTCGGCCCTTAGAGATGGTGGTTTCACCCCTATGGAGCGTCCATCGTGGGGGTCCATGACCACGGTCGCCTGATCATTGATCTCAAAGCATGAATGCATGTGCCAGACGACCCTCATGTTCTCACCTAGTCCTCGGATTCGAACTCGGCGCCGCAGGCGGGACACCCGTCCGACCCCTCACCGACCTTCTCATGGCACTTCGGGCATATGTAGACCTCGTCCTCTTCCTTCTTACGGAGGGAGGGATAGGCGACAGCAGCGCCATAGATCATAATGAACGAGCTCACCGCTCCGCCGCCAAGGCCTGTCGCGGTGCCCAGGAGCCCGATGGCGGTTAACGTTAGAACCACCAGATAAGAGACCGATCCCAGAGCGAGCACGGCCATCGCCGTCATGTTCCAGCGGGCAGCGCGGTGCGAGACGGCCATTGGTGCCAGCTTTTCCTTCGGCCTTTCGACCTCGACGAGCTTAAGCTTGATCGTCTCGTGCGAATCGTTCGAGGAGACCGTGATCTGCTGCTCCTCAACGCTCTGCGCCTCTGTCGAAGGGACCTCCTCCTGCACCGGCTGCACTACCTCTATGGTCACCTCATTGGCCGGCACCACCTCATTGGATGCTTCTTGTTCTGCATCTGCTACGATCTCTTCCTCCGGCTTCTCGATCGGCTGAGGTTCGGCTGCTGCCGGAGGTTGAGGTTCTTCTTCCTTCAGCGGCTCGATGATGGTCTCAGGTGCCGGCAGCGGCTGTTCAACGACCTTCTTCGCTGGCTCTTCGACCCCATCTTTCAGCAAAATTTCAGGTGATGGAACTTCTTCGGTGGTACAAGGCTCTGCAGAGGACGCTGTGACCCCGACCTCCTTAGGCTGTTCCTTCAAGAGGTCCGCGATCGTGGTCCCCTCTCTCACCGGAGCAGCATCATCAACCTTCTTTTCCATGATCGGTGCGGAACCGGCCTCTTTGATCCTGAGCTTGTCCTGACCAGGTGCCTGGCGGGTCCTTTCGTCCTTATGGCCTTGGACCCCGTGCCTGGCCGGCTGCTCGTCCAGCTCCTTAAGAGCCTTCCCCACGTTCCCGGCCTCTTTGATATCTAAGTTCCTGGTGGTCTGGACGTCCTTGCGGATGATGGTGGACTCGATGCGCTTGGAGGTCCGGTCATCCAAAGGCTTGCGCAGCTCCATCTTGTTAAGGGACTCCAGGTCCTTGATGTGGTGCTGCCAGTCGTCAGAAGCGCCGAGGTTCTGCCCGCAGAAGTCGCACTGGGTGGCGTCGGGCTTATTGCGAAGGCCGCACTTCGGGCATTCCTTGAAACCGGGCTTCCTTTCCATTGCAACACCCCATACCAGAGTCCCCCATTATACCTTTTTTCCCCCAAATGACATAAAAAAATTGGCGGCGCCGACGTTCCTGATTCAATAGTCATTGCATTATTTTTATATAGAAGGATGCTGGATTGTTAACCAGATGAAGGTCCTCATCCTCAGCGTCGATCGCGATGACGATTTCGGCAAGAAAGCCGGGCTGAACAGCCCATTCATAGGTCGCGAGGAGAACGCCAATGCCGTCATGGCCTTGGGTTTGAAGGACGCCGAGGACAGTGACGTGAACACCGTCATGGCCGCCCTGAGCATGTATGACGAGATGCTCAAGAAGGGCGAGGACGTGGAGGTCGCCACCATATGCGGGGATGCCAAGGTCGGTTATCAGTCGGACCTGGTCCTGACCACGCAATTGGAGAACGTCCTGGAGCTTGTGAAACCGGATAGGGTGATCCTGGTCAGCGACGGGGCGGAGGACGAGTTCATCTATCCCATGGTGTTCTCCAGGGTCAAGGTGGATTCCGTCCGCAGGGTCTGGGTCAAGCAGGCGCCCACCGTTGAAGGTACTTACTACATCATAACCAAGATGATGGCCGATGACAAGATGAGGAAGCGGATATTCACGCCCCTGGGGCTGGTCCTCACCGTCCTTGGGCTTTTCAACATACTTCCGCAGTTGATCAAGCTCATCGCCCAGGAAGCGAGCATAGAGACCGTTGCCAGCATGGGCTGGGGAATGATCGCTCTCGTTCTCGGCCTGTACATGATATTCTTCGCCTACCGCGTCGCCGAGCGGGTAGAGCAGTCGATGAAGAACACCGGGACGGCCATCAGGAACGGAAGCCAGATGATACCATTCGTCATAGTGTCCGTCCTGCTCTTCCTGGCCGGGATAATCTTTGCCGCGGACACGGCCGCCTCTTTAACCGAAGCCGGCTACTTCATACAATCCTTCGCCGTGCTCAGTATCCTGCTCTGGATGTGGACGTTCTCCCTCTTCTCGTACCAAATGGGAAAGATGGTGAATCATTATCTCACTTTCAACAAGCTTTACGTGACCAGCCTGGTGGTGAGCGTAAGCCTCTTCGCCATTGCCTTCATCCTTCAGGCGTCCTTCGACCTGGTCGCGCTCGTGTTCGATTATCCGCACCCTGCCGAGCAGTACATAGTGTTCATGGTGGTGGTCGGCTTCCTTCTGGCCGGGTTCAGCGGCCTTATCAACATGAACATGAGGAACTTCATGCGCATGGCGAAGCAGGCCCAGGAGGCCGAGGTCGAACCGCAGAACTATCCTGAGGCGTAAGATGGAATGGGCTGAATGGAGGCCGTTATACCATCGGATAATGGACGATCTCGGTTTTGACATCCGTGCGGATGTGGAATCCGCAGAAGTCCTTTCGAGATCAGTATTATCAAAACGAATTCCGAATTATTGTACGATCGTCGAAAAGCTAGGTCAACGCGTGTCGATTGTCGGAGCCGCCGCATCGTTAGAGAACGATATTGGCACATTGTCGGAGGAATATACAATGATCTCCGCCGGCTCGGCAACCGCGAGATTGATGAAGATCGGTATAGTTCCAGACATATTGGTCTCCGATCTGGACGGGGATGTGGAACAGGAGATCGAGGCGATCGAGAAAGGCACCCTGGCATTTATTCACGCCCATGGGGACAACATGGCCAGGATCCGCGAGGTCGTGCCGAGATTGACGAAGCCTTTCGTCCCCACGGTTCAATGCAAGCCCTTCGGCAACGTATACAACTTCGGAGGGTTCACCGACGGCGATCGCGCTGTGCTCATGGCGAATCATTTCGGAGTGAGAGAGATAGGGATCGCGGGTTGGGACCTGGACCATCCCTATCCTAAGGAGGGGAGCGATCCGGCAATCAAGTCTAAGAAGTTGCGTTGGGCGCGCGAGATAGTTGCCGGCCGCATCGACAATAAGTAGGTCCGCGCATTTTTATTGACGACTTTACTCCATTTTTTTTAAAAAAAAATTTGAACAATGTGTACGCTTAATTGTTGTTAATCTTGTCATAATGACAGGAATGTTGGATTAATGTTGGACGATTAAAGCACTTATTAGAGTGATAATAGGACCTATTTTTCGTACTGCTGGATAGTAATTTCGTACGTTGATAAACGACAAAGGTATTTATAGCAACAAATTGTTTAAAGAAGTCAATCTCCCAACCATTTATGGAATGGGAGGAAGGAGGATTGAAAATGGAAGGAACTGCTGCTGAACCCAAGAAATCGAAAGGTTCGATGGCCATCGTTTTCCTGCTGGTAGGTCTCCTGGTCGGAGCCGCCATTGGAGCAGGGGCCATGATGGTCTTAGGGGGAGGCGAAGATGAAGAAGAGAGTTATGGAAACTATCTAATGGACGGTTTCAAGTTGGAACTGTTCTATAACGCAGGAAATGCGAACAGGGAAATGGCCTGCCAGATTCTGAAGCAGAACCTGGAGGAGCTGAACCCCGGCAAGATCGTGATCACGGTCTCCGGTGTTGAGTGGGCCCAGTATCTGCAGCTCAGGAAGGACGGGGCCATGCCCGCGATGTTCCTTGGATGGGCTCCGGACTACGCTGACCCCGACAACTACGTACAGCCGTTCTATCACTCATCCGGTACCTATTCCAGGATGATCGGCTACGGTAATGACACCCTGGACCAGTTAATAACTGACGCCGCCACTGAGCTGGATGTCGACACAAGGGCTGATATGTACGAGCAGTTCTCTATTGACATGTACGAGGAGTGCGTGTACATCTGGACCGCTCAGGCCACAAACTTCCACGCTGAGAGGGACTATCTGACTGGTTACCAGTTCAACCCCATGTTCTCCGGCCTGATCTACTCCCAGTACGACAAGCCTGACACTGCCCCGGCTGGACTGGAGAGCGTCTACGATGCTGACACCTTCATGGTTGCTAACATCGAGGGTAACCCCGAGAGCCTGGACCCCGCCATTGGTTACGAAACCGCTGGTGGAGAGGTCATGCAGAACGTGTACGAGACCCTGTGCTTCTACGACGGGTCCTCTGCTTCTGAGCTGATCCCAGTTCTGGCCACCGATGTGCCGACTGTCGACAACGGCGGAATATCCGCAGATGGTCTGACCTACATTTACAACCTGAAGAGTGACGTGAAGTTCCACGACGGCACCACAATGACCTCTGAGGATGTAAGGTACAGCTTCGAGCGCGCCCTGGCTATCAACGACCCGCACGGACCGGCCTGGATGCTTGGACAGGTGCTCATCCCTGACTACTACGACTACCCGGCTGGAGGCTGGAACGACACCCAGGGCAAGTATGTCCCCGGTGTCCCGCTTGATGTCATAGCTGAAGCCGTTTGGGCTTCCGACGCTGACACCATCCAGTTCAACCTGACCACTGCCTACCCGGCCTTCCAGTACGCCATGTGCTACAACGTTGGTTCGGTAATATCCAAGGCCTGGGTTGGTGCTGACTACGGGTTCGATGAGGACGTCAACAAGCTGGCCACTGACATGTGCGGAACTGGTCCCTACGAGTTCATCTCCTGGGCCCCGTCCGACAGGATCATCATGAAGGCCTTCGCTGACCACCATGAGGGAGCGCCCGCCATAGAGAACGTCGTGATCAGGCAGGTTGCTGATGCCAACACCAGGATCCTGATGCTGAAGACCGGAGAGGCGGACTGTGTCGCTGTCCCGAGGGCTCAGATGGACTCCGTAAGGGTCGATGGTGTAAACATCACCGAGGGTATCGGTACCTTCAACATCGACTTCCTCGGCCTGAACCAGGACCTGAACATCGAGGCTCAGCCGAACCCGGAGAACACGAACGTCCCGTCTGACTTCTTCGCCGACAAGCACGTCAGGCTGGCATTCGCGCACGCCTTCAACTACGACCAGTACATTGAGGATGGTCTCGCTGGAACTGCCATACAGCCCAACGGTGTCATCCCCCAGGGTATGTTTGCATACTCGGCTGATGTTCCAGTCTACGCATATGACCTGAACCTCGCTGCTCTGCACCTGTACCTGGCCAAGACCCCGGTCGAAGCTGAGGACGCTACGGCGAACTTCGTCTCCGAGATAATCTCGAGGATGGACCTCTAAACCCCTTTCCCTTTAATTTTTTTTTAAACCTGTTATAGCTCAATAAATGAAAGAAAAAGAGGATTGAGACCAGTGCGGTTGGCTAATTATGTAATAAAAAGACTGTTGCTTCTGATACCGGTCTTGATCGGAGTCTCGGTCATCGTCTTCGCTCTCACTAGGATCACTGGTGATCCAGCCGCGGGGTATATCAATGAAAAGATGACCCCCAGCCAGATTGAACAAGTTTACGAAAAGTACCATTTCAACGATCCGGTGCTAGACCAGTACGTGTATTGGTTGAAGGGGATCGTGCAACTGGATTGGGGCTGGTCCAAGACCGCCGCTATGCCAGTCACTGACGCGCTGGCTTATTACTTCCCAGCCACATTAGAACTGACCTTGGTCAGTATTTGCCTGGCGATATTCGTGGGAATCTACCTCGGTATCGCGTCCGCCGTAAGGCGCAACAAGACGTTCGATCATGCGACCCGGGTAATATCCCTGGTCGGAGTTTCACTGCCGGTCTTCTGGCTGGCGTTAATGCTTCAGTTCGTTTTCTATTATTACTACGGGTGGTTCCCATCCGGGGGTAGGGCATCAAACAGCTACTATCTAGCGCAGGCGATACCGGACATAACGGGGTTGATGTTGATAGATTCTTTATTGGTCGGCAACCTCGGACTGTTCAAGGACGGCCTGTGGCACATAGTGATGCCAGCCATCACCCTGTCCTTCGGAACCATCGCGGTCATAACCAGGATAATGAGGAACAGCATGCTGGAGGTCCTCAGCCTGGATTACATAAAAACGGCGCGGGCCAAAGGGCTGAACGAAAGGAGCATCATCTGGAAGCACGCCCGGAAGAATGCCATGATTCCCACCACCACCGTTATCGGCCTATCGTTCGGAGGCTTGCTAGGTGGCGCGGTCCTAACCGAATCCATATTCTCCTGGCCCGGCCTGGGAAGATGGTCCGCCACATCCATCAAACTGTTCGATTACAATTCAGTGCTCGGATTCTGCCTTATGGTCGCCATGATCTACGTCTTGATCAACCTGGTCGTGGACGTGATGTACGCCTATCTCGATCCGAGGGTGCGCCTGGAGTGATTAAATGGCTGAAGACAAGAAGATAGATAATCCGCAGAAAGCCACTCAACTGCAGGCGCCCACCCCGGCACGTCAGGTCCAGAGATCTTCATCGGGATTCGACCCCGATGCCCTAATGAGGGAATTGCAGCCCAGGATCAGGGAACTGAAGAATTCCTTCAGTCTGCTAAGACAGAACGTGACGGCGTTACTGGGCCTTTCCTTCGTCATATTCATCATACTGCTTGCGCTCTTCGCACCGATGATCAGTCCGCCCACGACGGCGGACCCTATGTATATCCCCAGGGATTTCAAGGCCCCCAAGCCCCCGGGAGCGGACGGGCACCTGCTGGGAACGGGCAACTGGGGAACTGACATGCTCTACGGTATCGTATGGGGAGCAAGGACGTCCATATCCATCTCCCTGTTCGTAGTGCTGACCGGAGTTCTGATAGGGTTGGTCGTAGGTTCCATAGCCGGGTTCTACGGGGGAAAGATAGACAACCTCATGATGAGGATAACCGATATCTTCCTTTCATTGCCGGCGCTGATCCTGGCCATGGCCATCGCCTCCATACTGGAACGTAATCTGGAGAACATGATGCTGGCACTGATCATCGTCTGGTGGCCGTCTTATGCGCGTTTGATAAGAGCGCAGGTGCTCTCCATAAAGGAGAACACATACGTGGAGGCGGCCAGGGCCATTGGGGTCAAGAAGAACCGCATACTGTTCAAGCACATCGTTCCCAACTCCATATCCCCGCTCATCGTATCCGCCACCATGGACATAGGTTCTGTGGTGCTGGTCGCTGCCGGTCTTAGTTACATTGGATTTGGAGTGAGCACCGGTTCCGCGGAATGGGGGCGCATGGTGTCCGACGGGCAATCTTGGTTCCTGAGCACCGTGTTCTGGGAAGGGAAGGAATACACCGCTACCTGGGTTGTGCTATTTCCGGGCCTGGCGATACTGATATTCACCATGGGCTTCAGCCTTCTCGGCGATGCCCTGAGGGACATACTCGATCCGAGGATGAGGAGGTAATACAATGAGCGACGAAGTCATTATCGAGATCGAGGACCTCTACATCAACTTCTACACCAAGGCTGGAATAGTCAAGGCCATAGACGGTGTCAACCTGTCAATAATCAAAGGGGAGACGTTCGGTCTGGTCGGAGAGAGCGGCTGCGGAAAAAGTGTGACCGCTAACTCCATCATGGGCCTGGTGCAGACCCCCCCCGGAAAGATCGAGAAGGGGGCCATAAGGTTCACCACCCCTAAGGAAATAATGGAGCGGGTGAGCCTGCGTAAGCGCTTCGGCAAGGGTGCTTCCAGCGTGGAGCACGGCACCAACAAGATCGACATTCTGAAGTTGAACAAGAGGGACATAAGGCTCATCCGGGGCAGGGCCATCTCCATGATATTCCAGGAGCCGATGAGCGCCCTCAACCCGGTCTTCACCGCCGGTGACCAGATATCGGAGATCATCCTGCTTCATGAGAAGAAGGAACTGGCCGAGGCGGTCCTGAAGAAGATAGAGGAAGGCCGCAAGCCCAAGAAAAAGTACAAGAGGGCGACCAGAAAGATAGGCCAGAAGGGCGAATACCGGTGCAGCAACTGCAACGGCATAGTACTGGAGGACCATGACATCTGCCCGCAGTGCGATTCCAGTTTCGTCCGGAACCCCAACGGGAACAAGATGATGTTCGGCGGGTTCTATAAGAGCATCTACAAGAAGATGGCCGCCAACCCGGACGATAAGACGTTGGCGATAATGGCCAAGGTCCCTCTGGTCAGGCGCTATCGCAGGCCGATGATAAGGGAGGCCAACGAAAAGGCGCTACGCATGCTTCGCCTCGTCCGGATACCGGACCCGAAGAACGTCATGAAGTCCTTCCCTCACGAGCTGAGCGGAGGCATGCAGCAGAGGGTGATGATCGCCATCGCCCTTTCTTGCCGGCCGCAACTGCTCATAGCGGACGAACCGACCACCGCCTTGGATGTGACTATCCAAGCCCAGATACTGAAGCTCATAGAGGAGCTGCAGGAAGAGATGGGGACCTCGGTGCTCATGATCACGCACAACCTCGGGATAGTCGCTGAGGTGTGCGACCGCGTCGGCGTGATGTACGCAGGATGCCTAGTTGAAAGGGCGAACACGGAGAGCGTTTTCAAGGAGCCTCTGCACCCCTACACCCAGGGTCTCATGAACTCCATCCCCAAGGTGGACCTGGAGCTCACTAGGCTGGAGACCATTGAAGGCAACGTGCCTAACCTGATCAAGCCCCCGAGTGGCTGCCGTTTCCATACCAGATGCCCGTACGTGATGGAGCACTGCAAGGTTGTGAAACCCCTGCTGATCGAGATCACACCCGGCCATAGCGTGGCCTGCCACCTCTATGGAGGTGTTGACAATGGATGATATCCTCATCGAGACCCGCGGGATGAAGAAGCATTTCCCCATCCGGGGTGGTCTCATCAAGAAGAACCTGGGCAGCGTCAAGGCCGTGGACGGCATTGACCTGGTAGTGCGCAAGGGCGAGACACTAGGCCTGGTCGGCGAGAGCGGTTGTGGAAAGACCACCGCCGGCAGGTGCATGCTCATGCTCACCAAACCCACCGGCGGGCACGTTTATTACAAGATGCCCTCGGACGTCAGGCTGCGCTTGATGGAGCTGGAGAAGGAGGCCGAGGCCAACGAGGCCACTGCCACCAAGAAGCTTAAGGGCAGGAAGAAGCAGGTATTGAGCAAGGAGCATCAGGAGATAATTGACCAGTACGCCCTGGACGCCCGGGACAAGGAGGAGCTCCGCCGGATGCGCAAGGACATGCAGATCGTGTTCCAGGACCCTTACTCGTCCCTGAACCCGCGCATGCTCATCAAGGACATCCTTAGCGAACCGCTGATGGTGCACGGACTCGCCAATAACGAACAGGCTTTGAACAGGGTTTCGATGATGATCGAGAAGGTCGGGCTCAGCCAGGACCATCTCTATCGTTACCCACACGAGTTCAGCGGCGGGCAGAGACAGCGCATTGGCGTCGCGAGGGCTTTAATGCTAAATCCGGACATGATCGTCCTGGACGAGCCGACGTCCGCACTGGACGTGTCCGTGCAAGCACAGATACTGAACCTGTTGAACGACCTGCAGGCCGACTTCAAACTGACCTACACCTTCATATCTCACGACCTGAGCACGATCCAATACATGTGCGACCGGGTTTGCGTGATGTATCTGGGAAAGGTGGTGGAGGAAGCCAGCAAGAAGGACCTCTTCAATCATCCCATGCACCCCTACACTGAAGCGTTGCTGAGCTCGATCCCTGTTCCGGACCCGGACAAAAGGAAGCAGCGTGTGCTGCTCTCCGGAGACGTGCCGTCGCCGGCCAACCCGCCGAAGGGCTGCCGGTTCCACACCCGTTGCCGCTACCGCGAGGCGATATGCGAATCGGTGGAACCAAGGCTGGAAGACAAGGGTCACGGCCACCTGGTGGCCTGCCACTTCCGCTGAGAAGGACATGGCCAGAAAGCGCCGGTTGGAAGTCCCGCCCCCTAGTGACGAGGTGGAGGAAGAAGAGGAAGTACAGGACGTCCGAAGCGATCGCGATATTGCTATCGAGGGCACCTGGAAGGAATGGTTCCAAAAGATTTTTCTGAAATACTGTTACGCGGTCGTAGTCCTGTTCCTGGCCTGCATCGCACCGCTGGAAGTATTGCGTCAATTGGACGGCGAACTGGGTTTGGGCCTGGCCTTCCTCACCGTCCTGCTCATCGTTCCCCTGGGTATCTTCGGTTACCTGAAGCTGTGGGGCGACGGTGGGATATGGGGGCAGGACGCCTCGGACGATTTGTGATTTGAAAAAAGTTAACTCACTTAATTTATACCCCGAACCCGATTCACCCCCGGGGAGAAAAGAAACTTGACGGTGGTCACCTTAGATGACATGGTGAAGGCCTTGGCCAACACCATGGGCAAGAAAGGAATGTCCCACGAGGACCAGGAGAAGCTCGCCGAGTGGATCCTTTCCTTCTTCGGTTACACCGACGAGGTCATCGATAACAAGCTCACTTCTGAGGACCGCGACGTGTTCTACTGGCTGGAGGAGGAGGGTTTCCTGACCACCACCCAGGAAGAGGTCCATCTGAAGAAGGGGAAGCTGTGGCGCATCCATTACTGGATCCTGAAGAAGGACCAGATATTGCGGATAGCCCACCAGTGCGAGGACGAGATTTGCGGGCCGGACGATCCGACCGCGGTCTACAACAACATGGACGACGCGATGTGGAATGAACACGAGCGCTAGGTATTTTATATACCGCCTCCTTTTCTGAATTCTGATGTACGAAGACATACTTCTGGTCCTGCTGGCCATCGTCGCGTTCGTTTTCATCATTCGATTGGCCGACCGCAAGGGATGGATCAAGAAGTATGGCCTGAAGGCCTACGGCCCGTTCTTGATGTGGAGCACCCAGAGAGGGAAGACCCTCATAGACCGTCTGGCCGCTCCAAAAAAATTCTGGCTGGGGTACGCGGCAGTGGCCAAGTGGATCTGCGCCATTGTAATGTTCCTGATGATGGCCTTGCTGCTTTGGGAGGCCACTATCGTCGATCAGATACCGGCGGAGAACGCGCCCGGCCTGGAGATGGTGCTCGGCATTCCTGGCGTGAACCCGATCATCCCGCTGTGGTACGGTATACTAGGGCTGCTGGTAGCGATAGTCATACACGAGGTTGCTCACGGCATCCTTACCAGGGTTGGCAACATGAGCATCCGCTCCATGGGCCTTTTACTGCTCATCGTTCCCATGGGCGCCTTCGTGGAGCCGGACGAGGAGGCCTTGGTCAAAGCTGACAAGCGCCGCCGCATGAACGTTTACGCGGTCGGACCGGCCACCAACATCATCGTAGGACTGGTCTGCGCCCTTATCTTCTCCTCGGCCATGATGGGCTCCGTAGAGCCCGTACAGGAGAATCCCATAATCGTTAGCGTGGCTGACGACGGGCCGGCCGATCTGGCCGGCCTCAGGTTCGGAGCGCAGATAATGGAGATGGAAGGGGTCACGATCACCACGTTCGATGACTTCTACACCTTCTCGGGACCGGACCCCGGAGAGAACGTCAACGTTTCATATTATTACGAAGGCGAGCTGCGGACCACCGAGGTCACAGCAGGCGTTGTGCTGACATCCGTATCACCCGGTTATCCGGCGGACGACGCCGGTCTTGAACCGGGGATGATAATCTACTCTTTGAACGACACGGTCATCAGGAACGACAGCGACCTGAAGGCCGTTCTGCGCTCCACGGTCGGCGGGCAGACGGTGAATGTCACGGCGCTCGTGTATGATGATGACGTTGGAAATTACGTTCCGGATGCCTCGGTCACCAGTGTCACCCTGATGAGCCGGCTCACCTACTATCAGGAGATCAGCCCTGGCACGGTGGGCGACGATTTCGAGGATTATGGGTTCATGGGTATCAACTCCGCCTACATGGGTGCGGGCGTTAACGACCCCGATATAATACTGGAACGTTTGGCCACTCCCTTCGCGGACGCTGACGACCTGAGCTCGTACGTGACCTCGTCACTGAGATACATCGCCCTGCCTTTCTACGGTCTGGCGCCGCTGACAAGCACCATAACCGACCTTTACGAGCCGCAGGGTGCTTGGGGCGCGCTTCCGGACGGTGTGTTCTGGGTATTGGTCAACTGCGCCTACTGGATATTCTGGATAAACCTCATGGTCGGAATGACCAACGTACTCCCGGCAGTGCCCCTGGACGGAGGATACCTGTTCCGCGACGGGCTGGACGCCATAGTAAAACGGGTCAAGAAGAACGCCAGCGACGAGGATCGCCTCAAGTATGTCGGAAAGATCACCTACGCCCTGGCGATATTCGTGCTCTTCCTGATAATGTGGCAGCTCATAGGGCCGCGCCTGCTGGGATGATCATTCCCTGCAGACGAAGGTGATGCTTGGGGCGTTGTTGACGGAATGATTGCACTCCGGGCACAGTTCATAATCGAGGGAGCACAGACTGCGGTACGGATCGTAGATCTTGCCGCACGTACGGCACTTTAAAAAAACTGAATATATCGGTTTGAAATCCTGGCACTCGGTCACCCGGCTGTCGGTCAATGATGTGCAGTTCTTCACTGAACAGTTATCGCACAAGCTGCTCCGGCGAATGTTGATGAACCTGTGCTCGGTGACCTGAATACGGACCATCGGTGATACCGTCCTTAACGTTTCGATGTGCGCCGTACAAATAGGTTTGGAATCTGTGTTCTAAAAAAGGAAAGGAAAGGTGAGGGCGGAGCCCTCGTTGCGCTCAAGAGATGATGTTCTTGGTCCTCTCCTTCAGCTCGCCCAGCTTGCCCTTGTTCCACCCGGAGGTCTTGGAGAAGAACCCGGTGACACGGGTGATCCCCTCCACGTTCGGGGAGTGGCAGTAGGAGCAGGTGTCGGTCAGACCGCGGGCGGTCTTCCCGCAGCTCAGGCAGGAGGTGAACTCCGGGCTGAATGCGATCTGCGAGTTCTGAGTGTGCTGGAAGGTCTTGGTGACGAACGCGGCAAGGTTCTCCGCCGGGGGCTTGTGTTCCCCGAGCCACACGTGAGATAGCGCTCCAGCCTCCACCAGGGGGTGGAACAGTCCCTCCGCCTTCACCCTCTCTATGGCGCTGATCTGGGCGCCTACGTTCAGGTAGGTGGAGTTGGTGTAATAGATCTCACCGGAGCTCTTGTTGCCGCGCATGACCGTGGGGGCCTGCAGCGGATAGTACTTCATGTCCAGCTTGGCGAAGCGGTAGGCGGTGCTTTCGGCCGGGGTCTGCTCCAGAGGCATCTTCAGGTTGTACTTCTTGCCTATCTCTTCGGAGTGCTTCTTCATTACCGAGATGACCTTGAGGCCGAACTTGGTGGCCTCCTTGCTCTCGTGCATCTGTTGGCCGGTGTGGTACTGTACCAGTTCGTTAAGACCGACCATTCCGATCAGGAACGAGGCCTTGTTGAAGCGGTAGTACGGCTCCCCATCCAGGTTCATGGTCAGAAGGGCGAGCGGACCGTACTTGCCCATTCCCAGCAGCTTTCCGATGAACTCCTTCTTCTGCAGGTGGGCCTGGGCGACCATCTCGATCTTCTCTTCCAGCAGGCGGAACAGCTTCTCATCGTCCTGGTGCGCCTCGAAGGCGATGCGCGGCAGGTTGATGGTGACGTTCTGCATTGCCGAGTACCTCATCTTCCACGGCGTCTTGGCGTCGTTGAGGTCGTTGTCATCCAGCTTGAAGGTCAGGCGGCAGCACTCGGATATCTTGGCGGTTCCGCCGCGGTCGAACACGAAGTAGGTGTTGCCCTTCTCGGTGGCGGTCTGGCAGATCTTGTTCAGGAACTCCTGGTGACCGTCGGTCTTGAAGAACTTCTCGGTCATGTGCACGTTCGGCTTGGGGAAGAAGAACGGGCGGCCCATGGCATCTCCCTCTAGGTAGACATCGAAAAGGGCGTTCACGAACCTCTGGCTTTCCTCAGCGTAATCCCCGTAGACCTTTCCGGTGAACTTGCCGTTCGGGCCTATGGCGTCCACGTTCTGGAAGTGATCAGGCACCTCCCAGTACAGGTTCAGGTCGCTGAATATGGACTGACCACCGCGGGCCACGGCCTGCTGAGCGAACTCGAAGATCAGTATCTGGGCCAGCTGCTTCATGCGGGCATCGTCCACATTGGTCAGGTATGGCGCGAGGAAGAGGTTGAAGGCGTCCCATCCGATGGCCCCGGCAAAGTTACCCTGAAGCGCAGCAGAGAACTTGACCACCTGTTCGATGAGCACCTCGGGGTGCTTGGCGGGCTTGGCGATGGATATGGCGTTGGGTAGGTTCAGACCGAACTTCTTCACGTACTCTATGGACTGACCGCTGCAATAGGGGCGGTCGACCATTCCCAGGTCATGAAGGTGTATGTCGCCGCGCATGTGAGCGTCGGCCAGGTCCTGGCTGAACACCTCGAGCAGGGCGAACTCCTTCTTGATCTGCTCGGCCAGGGTGAGGTTGGTCGCTTCCGGCCCGTGGGGAACATTGGCGTTCTCCTTGTTCGGGCTCATGATGATCTGCCGGGCGTCGTAAAGCGGAACTCCCAGACGCGTGTGCTGGCGGCGGATCTTGGCCAGGCCGTACTCGACAAGCTTGGCGTTGGTCAGTTCGCGTATGAGCGGTGCAGTGATAACGTCGAGCTGCAGCTCCCCGATCATCTTCTCGACCTCGCGGGCCACTATGGACGCGGCGTCCTCACTGATGTCGGTCTCCCTCATCAGGGCGTCAAATATCCTGCTCTTGTCCCACTTCTTGATCTCTTCATCCGAAGTGCGGACGAAAAGGGATATCTCCGTCGATTCTCGTTCACTATTTGGGCTTGTATTACGGGGGGATTCTGCGCTTTTCATTTCACTCACGTTCTTTCTGATCTCTTGTTCATTATTGAATTATAAGGAGGACCTATTTAGAAGGTCCCATTGCACCTATCCAACTCAGGGAATATGACATTCGGCGCACGGGTTTAAATGAATTTCTGAACTGAATCTGTTAACAATTAACAGCCATAAACTGGTCATGGAAAGCTATATTATTACCATATTTGTTACCATATCTGTTAACATATGTTCCACCCAGATAGGGACCTTAAACAGATAATCATCTCCATGCTGTCCGATGACGGCAGATCCATAAGTTATCTTTCTAGAGAATTAAAGAAACAAGGCTTTGACATGCACCGACTGACCCTCACCGGGTATCTGCGGGCATTGAGCGACATGAACGTGCTTAAGGAGAAGGACGTTCCACCGGCCAAGATATACACCCCAATAAAAGGCAAGGAGAGGGATATCTATCTGAGGGTCGCGGAACAATCAAAGATATTGGCTCTGGATAAGTATCCCGATCTGACCTTATACGCGCTCTATAAACTGTTCAAGCGCCCGATCTTCAAGGAGGAATTGGAGAGGGCAGGGGTTTTCGAGTTCTCGCCTGGCGTTCAAGCGAAAGAGGAAGAGATCGCCGACGCTCGTAAGTTCATGCAGAAGACAGGGTTCAAGATACCTACCAGTAGCAAGGCGTACGTACCTGCCAGTGAAGAACTGGAAAGCACGTTCCAGAACCTGTTGGTGCAGATCCTTATCAACGATTCGGAGTGCTCATACCTGGTCAAGGAGACCAAGCAGGCTAAACTGGATTTATGAAGGTGCGCGAATAACGTATAAATCCCCTGAAGGCCTTTTCGCCCCCATGGAACTAACTGACCTGGTCGAATCCCTGAGAAACTTTCCGGGCGTGACCAGGAAGAAGAGCATATCAGCGGTCATAAATTTCTTCCCCAAGCAGGCGTATTCCAAAGTACTGGCATCCTATGGGGAGGATGCAGCGGTCGTGGAACAGGACGACAAGCTCCTGCTGCTGGCTGCCGACGGGATCATGCCGGCCCTGATGCGGGCCAATCCTTTCTACGCCGGTTATTATGCTGTTCTGGTCAATATTCATGACATCGCCGCCATGGGCGGGGTGCCGATGGCCATGCTTGACATACTCTCGGTCAAGGATAACCGGGTATGCTCGCAGGTCATGAAGGGCATGGAGTCAGCGGTCAAGAAGTTCGGGGTGCCCATAGTCGGCGGTCATACGCATCCAGATTGCGATTATGATGCCATCGACATAGCCATCATCGGTACGGCCGAACCTGGTCAAGCGATATACAGTCATACGGCGCAGGTCGGCGACGATGTGATCGTGGGCATGGACCTGGACGGTTTTTACCCTGACGCGCTTCCGTACGCCTGGGATACCACTTCCCGCAAGGAGGCGCCGATACTCCGCCGACAGATGCTCATCATGAACAAGATCGCCAAGCAAGGTCTGGTCCATTCGGGAAAGGACATCAGCAACCCTGGGACGCTAGGGACGCTCGGAATGCTTCTGGAGACCAGCGGCAAAGGCGCATCGGTCGATGTAGACCGCATCCCCCGCCCACAAAGCGTGGAACTGGTGCAATGGTTGAAATCGTACCAGGGATGCGGTTATGTGGTAACCTGCGATCCTGCCAATTCCCAGCGCATCGTGGATATGTACGCCACGGTCGGGGTCACCGCCTCCGTGATCGGCAAGATCATCGAGGAACCCAAGCTGATCGTCAATCAGGCCGGAAAAAGCGCGGTAATGTTCGATTTCGATAAGGACGTCATCACCGGCTGCAAACCCGCTTCCACCGTGGGATGGGAATCCGTGGAATTGGGAAAATAAGGTGCTAGGCCACGAAGGTTGCCGCCCGAACCGATAGAGGTTATCCAATCACCGACTCAGCCCCGCTCCCCTTCGAGCGTCGGTAGTCCGTGGTAAGGCTGTTCCCGTCAGGGCCTGACCCGTTCTCCACGATCAGAGCAAGGGGTGCCGCCCTCCAGCTGCACC